>JAHLWT010000273.1 GCA_019057775.1 Promethearchaeota archaeon | reverse complement strand
TAAAGATTTTTAATTTAGTATTCATTATTTAAATTTTAAAATACACTCAATTTATAAAAATAATGTTTTGAATTTTTATAAATTAAGTTCTTCCAGAATAGCTTTATTTTTCAATACTACATCTTGAGTTAGAGGAAAAAACTTCCAAAGAACTAGAGTTCCCGCGAGTAATACTAACGCTGGAATGACTCCAGATAGAAGGCGAATCCCTATAAGTACGGGGGTCATATTGGGGACAACAGCTGCCATAGTGTCATAGGTTGTATAACCAGATACGAACCCTGAAAGAGTTTGAACAATTGCAATAATTAATTCATCGAGTGTCGCAACTAACCGGTTAACCAATGTAAAAATTCCGACGAGAATTCCTTTTTGGTTTCGACGTGTCCGAACAACAAAATCATCAATTACATTCTGATAAATTACTGTGAAGATGAATGCATTCACACATCCATTGGCCATTCCGAGAATGAAGCCCATGATCATTAAATCAGTAAGTTCTTGAAAAAATGTTAGAGGAATTAAAGCAGCACTGTATGCGAGAGCCCCAACCAAGAATGCTTTCTTGTTGTTATTTAATTTCTTGAGATACTTGATCCAGAAAGGAAGAGATATCAATGTACCCATAAGATATATCCCTAATATAATTATATACATATCGGAACCAACCTGTATGACAAAAGTTATCAGGTATATCATGTTTGTCACCACAAGAGATATTGTGATGGAATAGCACACTACAAATATGAAAAATATTATGAAACTTTTCTGTGTTAAAACTTCTTTAAAGCCTTTGAAAAAATTCATGGGCTTATAATCAGATTTAAAATACCTATCAATCATTATTTGATCCTCACGGGCTCCAGGGAGATACAAAATGGCAAAAATAAGCGAGATAATTGCAATCACTCCTCCCATTAAGGCATATCCGGCTTTTTCATCACCTGGAAAAAAATCAATGAAAAGAGCAGGTAATAACATACCCATAATTACAGCCACCATATCGATGGGTGTATAATATTTTGAGAATCTAATACGTTCATCCTCCGTTCGAAACTTATCTGGACGAAGTGCACTGTTATTAACTGCCACAAGCGTGCCAAAAGTGTCAAGTAAAAACAATGATCCTAATAGCCACCCAAAAACAAGCAAAGGATTTGCAGAACCATCAATATTAGGAACAGAAAAGAGAATAAAGATAGAAAGACACCACGGGATAATACCGATGACGATCCATGGAAAACGTCTTCCCCACTTTTTCGTGAACTTCAAGTTCCGATCAACTAAAAACCCAATAAGCGGGTCGTTAATTGCATCAAATACCGTAAATAGAGTCAAGGCAAGAAAAACTAACCACACATTTAACCCAATAACAGTTTGATAATAGAAAAGTAAAAATCCAACCTGAGCAGCACCCATTATTGAAAAGGGAACTTGTATAGAAGCCATGGAAGCAAACGTCCCTTTTGAATGTCTTGATTTAGAAGATAGAACATTCTGAGTAGAATTTTTGTTGTTAACTTCATTCATTACAAATAATCACTATTTCTTTTTTTGTAATTTATAGTTTTATTAGTTTTGTTACTACTTTTGAATATAAAAGAGTATCTTTAACGAGATTGTTCATGTAAATGATTGATTAGAAAAAATAGTAAAATAGAATTAAGATAAAATAAAAAAAAATAAGATAATTATAATTTTGACAAATTGAAAATAGCTTGAATTATACCATTGTAATAGCTATCCTCATGTCACCATTCGTTACTTTCTTACGACCGGAGTGTTTTGCAATATCAAGCGCGCAACCAGTTAATGTTTTAGCATATTCTTCTAACCAATCCATTAACTTATCAACTGCGGCTCGACTTACGATTTCAGCTCCAGCTTTTTTCATTAGAGCCCGTAGTGGACTCCATGCAAATGCAGCCATTTTTTATTCCTCCACTTAAATTTTTAATTGTTTTTTAAAATTTTTATAAAGTGTATTAAATTTAAATTAGTCTTTCTTATATTTAAATATGTTGGTTGGTGACTAATAATCCGATGAATTTAGTCAACTCATTTTGATCGACAAAAAGAATAACGAATTCTTTTTCTAAAATTTTTTATTAGTAACTTCCGATCGTTATGTATGATCAATTTTTGCTTTCTGATGAGTGTGTTTTAAGATCCAATTCATGTAATTCATTATGATTGAATGAATCTTTTTAATGGAATACCTATAAATATTATAGAAAATAAAGGATAGATGTATCTAATACTAAAAGAATCTGCAATAAGCCATTCCAAAAACATATATTAAAACTTATAAAAAAAAATAATTAAATCTATAGTGGAATTCTTCGAATCATAATTTTGTAAAATGATACAATATTTCAACTTAATACATAATTAAACCATATTATTCGTAAAATGACCAATTTCGAAAAACTATTCAATCCAAGAAGTATAGGGATAATAGGAGTTAATGAGAAACGTGCGGGAAAATATTTTGTTAATTGTCTTTTACATATTGGTTTTGATAAGCCAATATATCTTTTTAATCCTCGCTTAAAAGGGAAAACCATTGAAGATATTCCTGTTTATGGGTCTATTTTAGATATACCCAATGATAAACCTATTGACTATGTGATACTCGCTGTTCCTGCCAGATTTTGTCCAGAAGTTTTAGAGGAATGTGGGAAGAAGGGTGTTCCATTTGTAACTATTTTTGCATCTGGATTTTCCGAAGTAGGTAATCATCATTTAGAAGTAGAAGTCCTTGAAGTAGCAAAAAAGCATAATGTACGCATAATTGGACCAAATTGTCTTGGGATTTTTGTCCCAAAAAGCCATGTATCTTTTTCACCTGGACTTCTAACTGATCAATCCGGTAATTTTGGAGGGATTTTTCAATCTGGAGGTTTGGCTTTGTACATTGCAGCGAAAGGACAATCAATTTATGGAACAAATCCCAGTAAAATTCTTTCAATAGGAAATCAAATAGATTTAAACTTTGTAGACTTCTTACAGTATTTTTTAAATGATGATGAGACAAAAATCGTTGGACTTTACGTAGAAAACATTAAAAATAGGGAGATTGGAAAGAATTTTATAAAAGTAGTTAAGGAATTATCTCTCAAGGGAAAACCTGTTATCCTTTGGAAAGTAGGAAGTGGCGAGGCTACAAGAGAAACAATTATGTCCCATACAGGTGGTCTAGCAGGATCATTAAAGATATGGGATGCTGTAGCAAAGCAAACTGGAGCATTGATGGTAAAAGATTCAAATGAATTAATTAATTTAGCTATGACCTTTCAACACATTAGTAGTATGCCTATGAATAGGGACATGGGGATTACTACAGGTGGAGGTGGTGCCTCAATTGAAACTACTGATACTTTTGAGAGGTACAATTTAAAAGTTCCTAAACTCACACCGGAAACTATTGAGAAGTTCAGAGAGTTCGTTCCTGATGTTAATACCATTATCCGGAATCCTCTCGATTTAGGTGGAAGCATGGGAAATCCGGAAATATTTTACAAAACACTCATAACTTTAGACTCGGATCCTAATATTTCAGCTGTGATTTTCATTAAAGTATTTGATTTTAGCCATAAATTTCTCCAAACAATTAAAAAGGCTTATAACGAAATGAAAAAACCACTCATTTGTATAGCCTATAAAATTGTTGATGATACTAGTGATTTTGCAAATAAAGTTCTTTTCAAAAGAGAATTGTTTAAATTAAAAATTCCTGTATTCGAATCGGTATATCTAGCGGCTCTAGCATTAGATAAAATGTGCACATTTAGAGAATTTCAAAATAGGCATAATATCGTATAAATACTATAAAATCTAATCGAAATATTCAGTTGAATTATAAAATAGTCATGGTTTAAAAATAAAAAAATCTAAATATTATAGGAAATAAAAAATAGATCCATCTAATATTAATCAAATCTGCAATAAGCCATTCTGAAAACATATATTAAAACTTATAAAAAAAAAATTAAACACTCAACTCGTAAAAAGCATGTGAACACTGTAGTTGTTTCTTTCATATCATTCATTTAGAATATTGCTTAAAGTATTAATCAAAACAAAAAAGATGTTATATTTTGATTTTATAGTTAATACAATTCATTCTTCTTGGCTGACTCCTAGTATTTTTTTACAATTATTACATATACTTACCCAAAAATATTTATGTCTTGTTTTGCCTTTAGAAAAAAATCTCGCAGGAGCTCTAAGATGTATATTAAATATGCCATCTGTTTCTGCCTGCTTTGAACTATAATCGATTTTCATTTTACTTTCACATTCAGGACAAACTATATATTCGGGACGTTCTACCATTATTTTTAACCACCTCACATTCTCTTCTTTCTCTTATAAATGTGAAGATCATATTTTATAAGATCTTCTTGATAATTGATATTTTGTTAATAAGATATATTATTCTTCAGTTTTTTTCAAATACTATTATTTCTATATATTCTATGAATAATGTTAAAACTATGAGGTGAATTATATTACTACAATTACCATAGGTGATGAGACTAAGGAAGATCTTCTAAAGGTTGCAGCTCAATTGCAAATGAAAAGAAGAGAAAAAATAAACTATGATACTACAATAAAATTCTTGATAGAAAATTATCAAAAGAAGAAAGACAAAGAAAAATTTCAAAATGCTTGTAAAAAAATTGAAAATGTAGATGTTGATGAAGTATTAAATGAGTTGTACCAAGAGAGGAGAAAAGATGAAGTATCCTTTTAAAGAAGTAGTTTTTGATGGTGGTGCCGTTATTGAACATAAAAAAAAAGAATTAATAGCATAAATGTAAACTTTTAAAAAGTTAAAAAACAATTAAATATCAATTTCTATAAATTTTGGAGTGAGATAATACCAGTGAACAAGAAAAAGAAATATAGAGTTCAAATTTTTATAATTATTATCATTATTTTAATGAATGTAGTAATATCCGCCGCAGCTAGTGATGATCCATTTACAGCCTTACTTCCAGGAAATCATATGGGGCTTCAAATGTCAATCCTTTTCTGGAGTTATATGTTAGGTGCGATTGTAGGAGTTCTTCTATTTTTCATTTTAACCCCTTTATTCCTTATCGTTCATAAGAAAATAATTGGAAGGAAGTTGACTTATGGGATTCAAGTAAGACCAGAACTGGAGAAATTTAAAGGTACTTTTAAAGCCTTTTTTCCAGCATTAATGGCTTTAAATTTTGCATTAATCTACGTCTTTAACCCAACAGTACAAGATATTTTAAGAATTACTGCTGATCCTGGTTTTGCGTGGGTTCTTGTAAGCCTTTTCATGATTTTAATGGTGACTTTTGGACTTGCAATGGCACTATTTTCTCCTGCCTGGTTTTTGCAAGATGCCGGAATAGTATATACCAATAAGGAGAAAGTGAGGTATACAACAAATCCAATTGAAATGAAAAGTGTTGGAGGGTGGTACATTGGATTTCTGAAAGGTTATACGGGAATTAGCGTCATAATAACTTTTTATTCCTTTGTAATAGAATTACTTAACCAAATAACTGCAGATCAATTTCATTTTTCTATCCCCTTATTCCTACTTTTACTTCCCATTCTATTGAGTTTTTGGGCCATGCCTGCTGTTCTACTATTTGAACTTACTAGGGAAAAGCGAAGAAAATTTGTTTTGAAATGGGCAACTAAGCTTGATATTACTAAAGATTTAAACTTGGAAATAATACAAAAATAAATCTTTTTTTATTTTAACTCTTTTTTTTATTGTTTTTTCCTGTAAATTTTAAAAGATTAGAAAATAATTTGAATTATTACTTCTTTAAATCTATTAATAAGGCTCTCTTAGTGAAAAAAAGATGAACGGAATTAATTTTGGAGTGCAATTATATTATCTTCATTCATATGACTTTTTCCGAAAAAAAGTTATTGCGGCGAGTAAAGAAAATTGGGATTCACTTTGGCTTCCAGACCATCTAACTGGAATGGGTGGGGCCCTAGTCGACGATTTTTTAAGTGCCTGGGCATTATTTGGGGCAATGGCCGAATTAGTTAAAGGAAAATCTTTTGGGACGTCGGTTACAGATCCTCATAGAATACATCCCGCAGTCCTAGCGCAATTATGCACCTCGATTGACCATCTCACAGAGGGTAACTTTATATTAGGTATTGGGGCAGGTGAAGCCATGAATTTAAAGGCTTATGGCATTCCATGGAAGCATGCCCTTTCTAAAATGAGAGAATCTATAAACCTAATGAAAAAATTCTGGAATGAAGGGAGGAATGTTTCCTTTGAGGGTCAGCACTATAATGCCGAAAAAGCAGTTTTGCTCCCAAAACCCGTATCAAAAATTCCAGTATGGATAGCTGCAAATAGTCCAAAAACATTAAAGTTAACCGGTGAAGTTGCAGATGGGTGGATGCCTGTTGGGATTGATCACAATACATACAAGAGTAAAAAACACCAAATTGTTAAAGTAATGGAAGAAAAAGGGAGAGATTTAGAGAATTTTTCATTCGGGGTATTCCAATTTACTTTTATAAACGATGACGAGAAAAAAATAAACCAAAAAATACTTGGAAGCAAATTTGAATTGCTATTGAATCCTCAACGAATAAAAGAATTAGGATTCTGGAAAGACGAATATGAAGAGCTTTATATTGAGACTACCGGATACAAAAGCGGAGATTTAAATATACTAAAAGTTGATAGAGATGACATGGCGAGATTTGATCTTAGTAAATTAACACCAATAGTTCAAGAAATTCCTGATGATTTAATACGTGAAAGCATGATGATAGGAACAAAAGAAGAAATTATTAAAAGAATTCGCAAGTATGTAGAAGCAGGAGCTGACCATTTTATTTTCTCATCTACTAATGGTGCATCAAGTAAGAACGCACCCTTTACTTACTGGGATGCTTCGCGAATAATTAGTGAAGAAATTATTCCCTTATTTAAAAACTCTAATGTATAAATGTGATGGACTTAGATTTTTTGATAGTTTTAGATAGATTTTAATTAGTAAATGGTCAAAATTTGAAAACAAAAAAGGGATAATATTATGCAAAGTGAGGATGAAATTTATAAGAAGCTCCATAAAGAAATCGATGAGCGTATGCCTATAGACTTCCCAGCACATGAAGCAGGTTTAGAGCTTGAAATCTTGAAATCTCTTTTCACACCAGAGGAAGCTAAGATTGCCATCCATTTAAGCGCTCTACCGGAACCCTTAGATAAAATTCACAAACGAGTTACAAAAAGTGGTATCTCAATATCCAAGGAAAGACTGGAAGAGCTATTAAACAATCTTAATGAAAAAGGAGCAATTCAAGGAGGAGGCTCGATATATGATAAAAAACATAATAGGAGACGCTATAGACTAGCACAGTGGGCTATCGGCATCTTTGAATATCAATTAGGGAGAGTTACAAAAGAATTTGCCGAACTCGCTAAAGATTACTCGCTTGGTGTGTTTTATAAAGAATTTCATAACAAAAAGAAACCCGGGCAAATGCGCACGATTCCTGTAGAAAAAAGCCTTTCTACGGAATACAACGTCAGCACCTATGACAACATACGAGATATAATCATAAATAAGGTTGATAAAATCGCAATAATTAACTGTGTATGCCGTGAACAACATGATGTCCTTGAAGAACCATGCGAACTTTCGAGCATGCGTAGGTGTTGCGTTATGTTCAATGATGCCGCGGCTCGACGGATTAAAGATGGATTAGGAAAAGAAGTCTCTAAAGAAGAAATGTTTGACATTCTAAAGAAATATCAAAAGGAAGGTTTTGTTCTACAACCTGAAAATAGTCAAAACCCATCTTTTATGTGTGTCTGCTGCGGATGCTGCTGCGGTGTTTTGACAATGGCTAAACAATTTCCAAAGCCCGCGGAATATTATTCTTCAAACTTTTATGCTCAATCGAATCCAGAACTCTGCAATGGCTGTGAAACCTGTGTGAAACGATGCCAAATGGACGCGGTCACACTGGAGAATGATAAAGCGATTGTAGATTTAGATAGGTGTATTGGATGTGGGAATTGCGTCCCGACCTGCGGAATGAAAGCCATGAAACTCTATAAAAAAGGAAAGTACGTTGCGCCGCCTAAGAGCTCCGGGAGAATGTATGCGAAGATGATGATGAAGAAAAGGGGTTTCCTTGGCACCCTCAAAATAGTCGGGAAGATACTTACTAGAGGTAAAGTCTAGAAGTATAAATCCTGATTTTTTACGATTTTTATTCTCTTGTTATCTTATTTTAGTCAAATTTTAAGTCAATTTTTAATTGTGTTTGTACTATTCTCTACTGAAGTGTCCAATGAGTTGAGCTCACATCAGAACTAAGTTAATTTTGGATAAATGTTTTAAGTAATAACATCAATTAGAATATTAGAATTATTAAAATATTGAGAGGTAGGAGTATGGAATTTGAAACAATAATTTATGAAACGAAAAATAAAATTGGTTATATAACCTTAAATAGACCAGAAAGGCATAACGCCCTAAGTTCTCAACTACTTGATGATATAGATGCCGTTTTTAACCACGCTGAAGAGGACAGAAGCGTAAATGTAATAGTGTTGAAAGGGGCTGGTAAGAGTTTTTGCTCGGGTTTTGACAATGATGATTCTTACTATCGAACGCCTCCCGAGGGTGGTTGGAATTATAGAAATAGCTATGAGATCTTAAATAAGCATGTATATGAGAAATATCCACGTATATGGGGTTTTCCAAAACCTACAATTGCTCAAATACATGGGTATTGTATTGATGCGGGATGTTATCTTCAACTTTTATGTGATATATCAGTAGCAGCAGAAGATGCAGTATTAGGACATCCTGCTCAGAGATGGGGTGGCGCACAGAGCATGCCTCTTTGGCAACTTTATTTAGGTATTAAAAAAGCACGTTATCTATTGATGAGCGGTCGAAGAATAAGCGGAAAAGAAGCAGAACAAATAGGACTTGTAAGCATAAGTGTTCCCCGGGATAAACTTGAAGAAGAAGTCAACAAACTCGCAGCTGAAATTGCTGAAATACCCTCTGTTGGGATGATGCATAACAAAATATGTCTTAATACTGCCCTTAAAATTCAAGGTGGGGTTGATGCATTGTTTGACTACCATGGTCAGATGAATAGATATACTAGGTTTTTGCATTATGTCCCTCCTGAAGAATGAATAAAAAGAAAATACCTCAAGAATTTTTTTTTCTATAATTTATTAAGTAACATCTTAAACTGGAAGAAGTAGTCAATAATATTGCTGCTGAAATTGCCACAATATCGACTAATGGATTCCTAACAACCCCTCTAAATGTCACATAATGTCAACAAAATAAAATCAGGAATTTTGAAAAATCCACTTTATCTTGCATTGACGGGAACAAAAAAATCGTTTTTCTGGTATTTGAGTGATATTAATATGGTGATATTTCTTATTCCACTTAGTGCCTACGATGCTTTTACCACAGAACTCGCAATTAGGTATTGTTTCCTTTTCTACTTCTTTAATCTCTTTAAACTTCTCCATCTTATATGCTGCTGTGTTTAATTCCTCTTTCTTGCCCATAGAATTACAATCTCAAATGTAAATAAAGAGTATGTTATTTGTAATTTGAATTCGATTATATACTTTTTACATATATTTAAAAATTGGAGATCAATTTCTGTTTTCAGTTATAGCAACACCAGAATTATAATAAAAAAAAAAAATTAATTTTGTTTATACTTATGTCGTATGTTATAGAAAATTGCTGAAACTATGCAAATAATACCAATCATAACAACTACATTATATCCTGGTATTGCTTCTTCAGTTTGTTCAACATATTTACTAACCGTTACCTCCTTAAAACCAATATTGCCTACTGAATTATTAGCGTAAAACGCAATTATTACATTTCCATTAGGCCGAATATCCCATGCTCCTTGATTAATAATACCGGTCGCTCCTACAAACGTATAATTAGTTAATCCTCCATCTATGCTATACCAAAAAGTGTCTAAATTAATACCTACGATACTAACACTATAATTTGGAGCAATGTTTCCAAAAGTTTGAGCAGTAGGTGAAATTATTGTAATTACAGGAACAGAAATATCTTTTCGAACCGTTACCTCATTAACTTCAACACTTCCAGTCGTATCATTTATGTAGAACCTAATTATGACTGTTCCATTAGGTTGAGCGTTCCATGTTCCCTGATTAATAATACTGGTCGTTCCTACAAACGTATAATTAGTTAATCCTCCATCTATGCTATACCATGAAGTATCTAAATTATCATCTACTATCGTAAGATTAAAAGAAGGAGCTATGTTTCCAAAAAGTTGGTTATCATTAGGTGAATTAATAATTATCTCCGCAGTGATGTCCCATTGTAGTATTGATACAGTATTATCTCCAGCGTTTGCAGTAACAATATCGTTATCCCCGTCAGAATCAGCATCTCCTACGAATATACTCCTAGGGGTATCTCCAACAGTTATTGTGATTTGCGGGTCCCAGTCACCAGATGTTATGTTCCATAGTAGTATAGAAACTGTTTGAAGTTGATTACTTGGTGTCGCAATATCATTATAGCCATCATTGTTAGCATCTCCTATGAAAACACCGGAGGGTATAACTCCCACCGTTTTTATAATCTGTGAATCCCAATTACCTGAAGTATTGTTCCATAGTAGTATTGATACCTTACTATCATCAGTACTAGCTGCCACAATATCCTTATATCCATCATTGTTGACATCTCCAATGGATACGCCTCTAGGATACTTTCCGACTTCTTTTGTAATCTGTGAATCCCAATCACCAGAAATTGAGTTCCACAGTAGTATTGATACATTATCATCATAAAAATTTGAGACTGCTATATCATTATACCCGTCATTATTGGCATCTCCAATAAATAATTTATCAGAACCACTTCCCGTTGGTCGTGTAATATATGAATCCCAATCACCTGAATTATTGTTCCATAGTAATATTGATACGGTATCAGGTCCTTCATTTGCAGTTGCAATATCGTTATACCCGTCATTATTGACATCTCCTATGAAAACATCGGTAGGGGCACTTCCCACTGGTCTTGTAATTGGGGTATCCCAATCACCAGAAATTGAGTTCCATAGTAATATTGACGTTGTACCAGATCCAAAATTTACAACCACAATATCATTATACCCGTATCAAGTCCAGGTGGTAAAGTCCATAAGTATGATCCGTTGTTAGTGGTACTAGGGGATATAGTTATATTAAACGTTCCCTTCCAATATAAATCGATCATTGCAAATGCGATACTACCAGTTGATGTCCAGTTAATATAATGAGTAGTCTCATTTTCCCAGATTACACTAGTCCCAAAAGGATAAGTGACAGTAATTGAGTCCACCGATTTTTCTCCATAAACTTCTATTTCATTAACAAAAAATTCAGGATATGAAGCATCAACACCTATAGCTCCATTAAGTTGTAAATACATGGCTTTAACCATTGGAAATGAAGTCGTCCAATTTAATTGATTATTATTTATACTGGATGCTACCTCAATTTCTTCTCCTGAAAAACTAGATGAATTACTTACTAATATAGAAAAATTTCCCATATAAGATTCTTCTTGAAAATAAAGCGTTACATTATCAAATTTAGATAAACGAGTAAAATTGACTCTCCACCAAGAAGTAAGAATACCAAACTCAGGCATCCATCCGTTAAGCGAATCTCCTACTAATCCATCATTAGCATATGTTTTATTATATCCAAATGCTTCAGATCCTGCCCAACAAGGACGATTTAGAGCAATATTTATTTTCGGAGGAGGAGGAAGAGGAGCAGATTTAAGGTTATTTTTATTAATTTCATTATTATTATCTTCTTTTGGTAACTCATTTATAAGAGTTGAAAAGATGACTACTGAAACCAATAACGTTAGCAATATAAATCCTGTACCATATTTCTTTTGATTAGTTAGTTTCTTTCTATTTTTTTGATAGATTTTTTTGATTTTCATATTATTACCTTTATGTAAAAAATATATTTTTTTATAATAATAACACAAAATTAAGGTTTTTAATTTTATCTATAAGCAAAAATCAGTTTTTGTGGTAAAAAATTAGCGATTAAAATAGATTTTAAGGATGAATTGAATTAATGTAAGATAGATAAAAAGCGCGTGTTTTTCATTTCTTAAAATAGTGATAACTAGATTACTTTCTGTTAGGCAACGTCCGAATCTAAAATGGGATATATTTAAAAATTCCCACTTTTCATTCAGACTTCCTTTTTAAATTTCTTCTCTTTCTAAGAGTACTTTTTAGAATAAGAGATTCAATACGACGTAAAGCAACCATGTCTTTTTTTGGAATGAGATCATAAAGTTCCTCAAGGTCTTCCAAGTTTAGAAGCTTGAAGTAATTTTTGTTCAATAAATACCTATAAGCTTCAAAATTGTCCTCTTTTAAATATAAAATAATCTCTTTTTTGATGATTTTTTGGGCTCTGGTAATTCCCCTTTCAATCAATTCTTCAAGCAGGGGATACCATAACCTTCTTTTCTCCATGAAGGTGAAATTCACGTTTCTATCAAGCCAATCTTCAAAAATTACTTCCAATTCCTCATTTGAAAAGAGCTTCAGGTATTTCTCATTTAGATAAAATATAATAGTATTATAATTTCCTGATGCTATCCTGGATGCGATGCTTTCTTTTAATCGAATGATGGCTTTTTTATCTCCTAAGAACGCCATTTTTTTGAGTAAGGGGATAGACAAGCTGCTATGCAAAATTCTGAGATCATAGTCATGTTCGTACCACGCTTGGAGATTAGAGCAATGACCAATAAATTCGGACTCAGGATCAATTAGACTGTGCTCTCTTTCATGGTTTTTATCTCCTTTATTATAAATCTCAAAGGCTTCGTCAATTGAATCAATATGATCAAATTTGCTAAAATCCTTTTGAGTAAGGTTCAGGAGGAGATACTTACATTGATGGAAGGGCTTTTTATCAATGAAGATTACCGTTTCCCCCTTAATTAATTTTAACACGAGATAATCATTAATTCTAAATTCTTTTTCCTCTGGATATTCTGGTTCTTCTATAATCTCTTCCTTTTCACTGTTGCGAATATATCTCATATCAGTTAATCTTTCTTTAACTTCCATTGATTCAAGATTAAATGCATTTAGAAATTCTTGAACTTCATCTCCTTGGTCAACAGATACTATTTTACATCGATGATAACGAGCATCTTTTATTAATTTTTGTTGTAACTCCCGTGCTAATTTCGAACCTATGAATCGCTTTTTTACGGGAGATTTAGCACCTTTCCAGATGAATATCCTTCTTAAATCTTCTCGGACTAGCACTAAAACTTGCTCTGGACTAAGGTACTGCGCTAAATCCTTCTCTGAGAAAAATAATTCTTTCCGTTCCCCTGCATCTTCCAGTTCATAAGCAAAGAAAAATCGCAATTCAGCCATATCAAATTTTAGAAGCTAATTTTAATATTTAAAGCCTTTTATTATGACACTTTCATCACAATTTTAATGCCTAATTTCTTTTAGAATTACTGGTCCATTTTTAATTAGTGAAAAAAAAATATATAGTCTATGGAAGGATCTTATATATAACAAACTCAGTCAATGGAAAAGTTAATAGTTTAATCAAGAATAAATTTTATTAAAGAGGTTTTCCATGGTCCGATTCACAGCAGATCATAAAGTTTATATTAAAATTCTTTATTGGGGGATGTTTAGATCAGGAAAGACAACAATTGTAGATACACTTCATAGATTGACAAAGGAAAATCAAAAAGATGTTGAACCTACTGGTAATTTAACAAAAATTTCAACAGCGAGCGGAGCCACGCTATATTTTGACCGAGGCATTTTTCAATCTACAAAACAAAAAAACAGAAGAAAAATATTTTATCACGTGTACACTGTGGCAGGTCAAAGAAGATTTTCTCCATTAAGAAAAAAAATATTTAAAGGTACTGACGGAGTCATATTCACAGTTGACTCACAAACCCACTTATTGGAATACAATATAGAGTCATTGAAAGAGCTAAAAAATGTAGCAAGAGGAAAATTAATTAAAGAAATTCCTCTCATTGTTATGTTAAATAAACAAGACCTTAAAGAAGTTATTGGAGAAAAAGATTTTAAGCATATTTTAATGGATGAAAAACTCTGGTATGAACCAGATCATGAATTATATATTAAAAATCCGCTAATTTATTTAACATGTGCTTTGTATGACCAAAGACAGAACGTTTATCGCAGTTTTTCTGAATGCGCAAGAAGAATAGAATTTTAAAACAAAGTTTATTATCTTGATGCTCCATTCATTTTCTACTCTTTACCTTCTATTATTACTCTATAATTAATTTATAAGCATTATTTAATAATTTATTCATGAAAAAATTTTTTAAACATGAAAAATATTATAAATACATGTAAATTATAATTTTAATTGATGATAAAAATGAAAAACGAAGTAACAGTTACAAGTCGAGGAATGGTCACAATTCCTTCAAAATTAAGGAAAAAGCTAAATATAAAAGATGGGTCTAAATTCATCGTTAAAGAACATAAACTAGGCTTATTATATATTCCAATCATAGAATTAGAAGATTTATTTGGAGTTGATTCTAAAGAATTAGGTTATGAAATGATACGAGAAATACATGAAGAGAGAAGAAAAGAAAGAATAAAGGATACTGAGAAAAAATGAAAAAAATTGAAAATGAGAATTATAAATAAATTATGAAACGTGTATTTTTAGATACAGGCATTTTTGAATTATTTTTTAGTGGTAATCAAACCATCAAAAAGCTTTTCAACCAAATAAAAAATGAAACCATTAAAGCATTTACATTAGAATTAAATTTATGTGAGAATTTTTATAAGACATGTGAAAAATTAGGCAAAGATACCGCCCAAATTAGAAATATTTCTCTTAGAAACAGTAAAATAAAAATCCTTGATATAAATGAACAATTAACGATAAGATCTGGAATTTTTAAATGTAAAAATCCTCAAATTTTATCACTAGTAGATGCTTATATAAGTGGATGTGCAGATCTAAACAATTTAATAATTTATTCTACAGATCCCGGGCTTAAAGATATAAAAGAAGTTAAAAATAAAATCTTTCCTTTGGATTAATTATGTAATCATTGGTTCTCTTTTAATCTCCCAACCTGTGGGTGAAGCGAGGGAGTTTGCTACAGAAAATGGTTTAGAAATGCCATATTCTTAGCGACTTAATATTTATTTAAGTAAAACTGTATTATTATTGAGAAATCTTGGTTGGTATAAAGTTTAATAAGCTTTTCTTATTTTACTAATAAAAATTTATTGAATTTTAAACCAATATTTATGGTTTTAATTTTATGGTTGAAGACAAATATTTAACAGATGACATCGTGCTATCTGAGACAGGAGATTTTATCGCACCAAAAACAACTAGATCTAAAGGTTATTTATTATATTTAATCAGCATTCTGTCTTTATTTCAGATATACCGTTCCTACACGATCGATGGACCAAAAACTACGGCTTTAGTCTGGTATTTTTTTCCGAATGTAGAATTTGAACTAGGTTTAACATATCTATCATATATAGGCTTAATTGCTGGACTAGGGGGTTTCTTAGCAATCTTCGTTCAAAAATATGCAGATCACATTGGGAGAAAACCAATTCTGATATTAATTAGTTTAATAATGGCTACCATGTCATTAGTTCAATTACTCACGGATTCATTAATCATATTCACGATCGCAGCATTTTTTATAACTTTAGCAGGAAGTGTAAATGTGTGGATGATCTATATGAGTGAAGAGGCGCCAAAGGGAAAAAACGCAATTTGGTCAACAATTATCTTGATGGTGGGCATTTTAGGGCCAATTATTTTCAATATAAGCCGCTTTTTTTTTATTACAAACGATAAAGAGTTTACAATAGTACATTGGAAAAATGTGTTATATTTTTCAATTATCGCGGGATTTGTTATTACGTTCATTATTGCTTATTCCTTTAAAGAAACTTCTGCCTACGAATTCAAAGATTTAGAGGATTCTAAAAGAGAAGTAAAAGATAAAGAAGCTAAAGAAAATCATTCGGTTATAGGAGGGATAACTAAAATCTTTAAAAGCGACATAAAAAAAGCTTATTTTACGCTTTTAATTGTAACCATCCTAGTTGCCATTGGTTTTGGCGCAGGAAATATAATAGAACCGTACATGATGAATTATTCGGCGATGTCTTCTCAAGAATATAGTATACTTGTCATAGTCTCCTTAATTGGTACGGCTGTAATAATATATCTAATTACAGGAAAAGTTGCAGATTCCTGGGGGAGAAAACCTTTACTTATAATCTATGGTATAACTTACCCGATTTCAGTGATTCTACAATATTTATGGGCTGCCCACATTACAATTGCCCCTCTAAGGTTTAGTATTATGGTACCTTTGAAAATCATAGCAATGGCGTCAAGAGGGGGGATTTGGACTCTTACTACACTCATCTCCATAGAATTAATCCCGACAGAATTGAGGGGTGTTGGGAATGGCTTACAAACGTTCGTCATGATAGCAATAAGCATTGTAAGATTATTGATTGTCGCACCATTATATCCCGTTTTTGGAATTCAAATGATTGGGATTACTTTGTGCTTTTTTATGTTCCCAATAGTGCCCCTCATTTATTTCCTTATTCCTGAAACCCGTGGCCGTGATTTAAAAAAAGTAGCAATAAATTAGATTTTTATCTATTGAAACACATTTGATGATTTAATATGAGTTTAATTAAGCAGCTTTAGTGTTATTGCTAATTTCATCATTTTCCATAAATTTCTCCTTTTCCTTCTTTAACTTCTTTTTTTCATCTATAGTAGTCATCGTTATTAGTATGCTATTTCTTACTTAAAATTATAACGATTTTATAGAAAATTGAAAAATCGTGAAATATCGTGAAAATCCAATCAGATAAAGTAGATGAATTGAGGAAAGTTTACTATGAATAGATCATACCACTAATATTTTTCCTTATTCTTGAAACCCGTGGTCGTGATTTAAAGGAAGTAGCAATAAATTTTTTGTTACTATAAACTTACTTCAAAGCCGGTTCCACCAGACCAAGATCGATCATGGTTTGCCCGGTTTCATACAATGTATCCTCGATTGCATGAGTTTTAAGACCGAGTTCCTCGCGTGCTCGATCACAATGAGCAAGCGGTGCTTGGTAGACTTTACCATATTTCTCGATGATCTGGTAGAATTCATCTGGTGGACCACCTACATCGATTTGCGGGAACAACTTCTGCAGGTGTGTCTGAAGTTGTAACGCGTCAATTTCACCGGATTCATCCGTAGCACTCAGCTGGTAGCGCCAACCATTCTTACAGACGTCGCTTTCGATCATAAGTGCCTGTGATTCGCCGACGTCTCTCACATCAATGATGTTCCATAATGCTTTCCATTGACGTTCGCAATTTTTCCCAGCCAGCATACGACCAAGAATCCACTGCCAGGACCATACCCGTTCGTGCACCCTGGAGACAAGTGGTCCTAGCACGACGATAGGACATACAGAAATGACGTCAAAACGACCATCTATCTCAGCAAATTGGTAAGCCATGCGCTCAGTCTCAACCTTGGCCATTGAATAAGCTATCTCGCCATCCTCGTCAATTCTCTTTGGAATCCAGTTCGGGTCACTCTCGCGATTGTCCGAAGCCCAGTCTTTTTCTGTGTAAACATAACCAGACGACATTGGATGATGGATGGCAGAAAAAGAACTCGTATAAATAAATCTTTTTATCGTACCCACTTTCTTGACTGAGTTGAGGACGTTTTTAGTACCATTCAACGCCCCATCGTAAATCTGTCGGGGATTATTGGCGTTATCATAACCCATAGGTGTGCCAGCATGGAGCACGGCAGTACAATCTGTGAATGGTATATCATAACTACCCTCCTCGAGTAGATTGGCCCTAAAAAGCTCTACATGACCGGGATAGTCACCCCCATTGAGTTTCAGAAGGTGCTCAGTCTTATCTGGGTTATTCAGTTGGGTCACACAAGCGTGTATTGTGTATCCGTGCTTCATCAACGCGATCACTACATGGGATCCGACATAACCCGAAGCACCGGTCACCGCAACCGGACCATCCGACGATTTTACTGCTGGCATTTTCTCCCCCTCAAAAGTCTCAGAATAAAACAGGGAAAATCTCTATTTAATTTTCTCATTATATTCATCTTTTATTTGAATTAATATATAAATTTACAAATAGGGAAACCTATTTTATACTTCCTATTTTTCTTAGTATTTTGTGCAATCAAAAACTCGATACTTAATACTTAACACGTGAATTCAAACCTAAATACAAAATTTTTTCAAAAATAAATAATATTCATAAATATTCTTTTAAATCTATATTTTGGTACAAAAAATGAAATTAATGGATTATCATAGCCATAATAGACGTTGTGGACATGCCTTAGGTGAAATTATAGATTATGTGGAAGCAGCAATCGATAAGAACCTCCAAGAAATTGGAATATCAGATCATTTCCCATTAGGAGCGATAATAGATGATCCACAATTAAATGACTTAATTAGGAGTGCTTCTATGGAAGTGAAGGAATTCCCTCATTACATTGAAGAAATTAAAAACCTTAGGGAAAAATACAAGAATAAAATAGAGATAAAAATCTCGACTGAAGTTAACTTCTTCACTCCAGGAAACGCATTGACGCTCCAAAAAAAGGTTCTTGAACCGTTCATGGATGATTATGATTATTTACTAGCTGCGATCCATGACATAAAATGGCACGAATCTCCTATAATATTAATGGATCCACGTCAGAGCAGTAAAGCTCTTAAAAAATATGGTACTGAAAAAATTAACTTAGAGTATTTTGATAAATTAAGGAAGTTGGTAGAAACTGATTTTTTTGACGTCATTGCCCATTTTGATAATCAACGTGTTCTGTTTCGTCCAAGTACTCCTGATTATTCCCCAAAAGTGTGGCAGAAGCTTCTAACACTTTTAGATAAAATAAAAAATAAGGGAATGGCAATTGAGATTAATACTTCTGGAACTCTTAAAGGAATCGGGAGTCAATTTCCTAGCGAAGAAATTGTTAAAGAAATAATTCTAAGGGATATTCCCATATTGCTAGGTTCTGATGCTCATAGACCAGAATATATAGGTTACATGTTTGAAGAATTCATCGAAAATGCAAAGAGATGGGGTTTAACCCATCTGTGTAAATATCAAAAACGAGAGCAAAATTTAGTTAAAATTTAAAAAAATTAAAAATTTTTAAGAAATATTTTAAGTTTTATTATATGGCTGAAAACAGAGATTTAACAAGTTTTTAGCAACCTTTGATACACATTTTAAAGGACTAATCACATCTAATTTAGCTTAAAAATCCATATATTTAATAAAATTTTTTTAGTAAAGTATAATGGCTTAAAAATACAGCTATGGAATACAACATTAGTAGATATCTGATATTTAAAATTTATATGATAATGTTTTACTATTAATAAAAATGAAATCTATTTCATTGACAATTTTTTTTTTATTCTATCGTCAAATTCCCATTATATTTAGATGGTAACATATTCTTAATTTATTAGGATGAATATATTTAATAAATATGAATAATACCTATTGAGTGAGAAAAACATGAAAGCTTTAAATAAAGAAGAGATATTCAAGCTTCTCAAGCAACATAAAGAAAAATTAAAGAAGTATTATGTTATAAAGATTGGAATTTTTGGCTCCGTTTTGAGAGGAGAAAATACTAATGAGAGTGATGTCGATTTTATAGTCCAGTTTGAGGATGGGAAAAAAAATTATGATAATTTTATAGAATTAGCCTTTTTATTAGAACGTCTTTTGGAGAGAAAAGTAGATTTACTCACGATCAATGCTCTCAATCCTTATATGAAGCCCAAGATCTTAAAGGAGGCTTATTTTGAATCAATCTAACAATTATATGGACAAAATCAATCATATATATAATGAGATTAATTATTTATCAATCAAATCAAAAGGATTAACGCATGATGAGTTTATTAAAGATGAAACATTAAAAAGAGCATTTGTTAGAAGTTTGGAGATTATTGGAGAAACTGTAAAAACCATTCCTAAAAAAGTATGTGAACAATATAAACAGATCGAATGGAATAAAATTGCGGGAATGAGAGATAAACTAATCCATAAGTATTTTGGTGTTGATTATGACTTAGTTTGGGATGTGGTTGAAAACCATATTCCTCAATTAAAAGAAATTATTAAGCTAATTATCAATGAAGAATAAATGATTTTTAACTCCAAGGAAAAAGAAATAACTTTACTAGAGTAATTAAGTTTTTGATTTGGAATATAAATCTTTAATCATCATCTAAGAAATCGAGGTCCACAACTATCTTTTTTTTCTGTGGAACTTTTTTCAAAGTTGTTCCATTTTTCCCTAAATCGTTAATATTATCAAATCTAATATCAGAAAACATCTCATTCATAAAACCCATCTCATCTTGGGAGCCTTGTTTAAATAAATCTTCGAATTCTTCAAGTTGATCTTTAAAATTTTCAAGCTTTTTTGATGCAACTTTCTGAACAACCTTACTAAACCCCTTGTTAATTTTATTCATAAATTTTGAACGACGAATACCTTTTGATTTCTTTAACATACTTAATTCTTGTTGGATATAGAAACTCCACTGATCTCGTGGAACTCCCATGGATCTGAGTTCTCTCTTCTTTTTCTGTATTAATTCTTTTTCTTCTTTTGAAAAGGAGTGTTTGATCTTTTCTTTTTTACTCATAACAATATAAATAACGATTTTAAAGATATAAAATTAATAGATTCACTCTCAGTAATAGACTCACACTCAGTTTAAAACATTTTTCGGTGTCGTATTTTTAAATTTATGAAAAGAATCTACTACGTAATTCATT
>JAHLWT010000272.1 GCA_019057775.1 Promethearchaeota archaeon | reverse complement strand
AAGGGCGGATGCTACTCACGAAATGGATGTTTTTAGAATCCAAGAACTTATATGCATCCTTCGAATTACTTCCCTTGTCAAAGACTAACGTGATCTCGGGTAATTCGAGCCCTATAGCTTTAAAACGTCTTTCCATGAGGCTGAGCACTTGTTTGAAGTGCGACGCATCGGGAACATTTCCTTCGTAGGTTTCGTGCATCACCGGCACGTTACACTCATCTCGGGTCACCAATAAGGACATGGAAACCTGTCGCAGGTCATTTCTCTTTCTCTTGTTATGTCCCCGTTGAGCGATGGTGTTTTTCTTGTATTCTCGAATGTAAGTAAAAAAATTAGTCGGATCAAACAAGAAACAATCCGATTTTAACCCGAACTCGGAATACAATTTCTTGCAAACCTTTTCTTCGATACACCTGATAATTTCCTCATCTAAATATTCCATCTGGTTTAAAATGTTTTGCGTAGTTAAAGACTCCGAAATATCGGGAAATTGTCGTGAAAGCACCGTCTTATCAAACCATTTCCGGACTTGGCTCTTGGAATTCAACGCTACTGCGCGATTTATCGATAGCAATGTGATATATTCCCCGACCGAAAAACCCTGTTTTCGCTTTGAAGTACACCGGTTAATAATTTCGATCAAGTCAAACTCTTTAGAAATCGAAAATAGACCATAGACTAAGCCAAATTCAAATTGTTGGGGTTTAGGGGGATCTTTAGAAAACCTCCGTTTTATTTCGGGAAGCTTCTCGTTTATTTTATCCTTTCTGGCAATAGTAACCTCCCAAACCCGCTTAGATTTTCCATTCTCGTAAACATTATGCCCTAAGCAAATATAGGTATATTTCCCATATTTTGTCCTAACATTTTTTTCAAAAACAAATACCATGTAAAATAATTGTTACTATTTATTTATATATCTTTTGGTATCATTAATAATAACCCTTTAATATTGGGAGAGAAAATTGTACCATATACTTATATTTATGGTCATATTGTTTTCTTATTAATCTATGATGATATTTGGGAAAAAATGGTAAATAACAGATAAAAAATTAGTTAAGTTATTGATTGAATTTTGTCGGTAGTTTGCATTAGCTACAATGATTTTAAATTTGGGTGAAGAAATAGCTAAAATGGGGCAATCGGTTAAAATATCGACAAAATTTATTTTAAATGAAAAATAAAAGTTAATAATCTTCTATCTTTGAAAGTCAAGAATAAGCTTATTTTTTCACAATGTGATCGCAATTGGTAAGAAAAAACCGGCCCATATTTCCAGATGATTATACAAAAAAGAACGCCGAAGAATATAACACCTCGATATGGATGGAACGAAATCAGAAAAAATCAACAATTCTGAGTTTAAAATATCTATTTGGTGAAAAACTAAAAGATAAAGAAGAACTAAACATAAATCCAGAAGATTTTTTTTTAATTTTAGATTTAGGCTGTGGAACGGGCTTTTCCTCTGAAATTTTAATTGAAAAAGGCTATAGAGTGATAGGCATAGATATTTTAAATGATATGTTGTTAAAGGCAAAAGAAAAGAAATCAATCTATCAAGAATTGCATGATCTTGAATTAATTTTAGCAGATATAAATTATTTACCGTTCAAAAATGAGAAATTCGATCATATTGTCTCAATTTCAGCCTATAATTTCATAATTAATGAGACACATAATCTTAGAAATAAAATTAATATTTTGAATAATACAGCTAACGCTCTGAATAAAATTTTGAAAGAACGAGGACGAATTGTCCTTGAATTTTATCCGGAAAATGAAAAAGAATTAGATCTCTTTAATAAATCGTTTATTAATAACGGTTTTGAAGGATTTATGGTAAAAGGAAACCCGCGTCAACAAGCGGGTCAAACATTTCTATTATTAAAGAAAAAAGCCTAAAAATGGGAACCTGTAAATTTTGTAATAGGACTGATAATTTAATTTCCAACACATTAAGTATTTGTAGAAGGTGTATTCTAGACTATGATTGGAATCTAGTGAAAAAACAGATTTTTTTGGTTCATAAACAAGTTCGATCTCTAGTTGACCTACCAAAGAGACCTCCTAAGGCAGAAAGACCAAATATCAAGTTAAAATGCAATTTATGCATTAATGAATGTGCTTTAGCTAATAATGATGTTAGTTATTGTGGTTTAAGAAACATACAGCTGAGAAACTCAGGTCAATTACCATACCCTTCTAAATCCAAAGGTTATATTCATGGCTATACAGATCCAAATCCTACAAATTGTTGTAATAGTTGGTTTTGTCCAGCGGGAACTTCCTTTGGATATCCTGAATATTCAAATTATGAAGGTCCTGAATTTGACACGTATAGTTATGCGGCCTTCCTGTATGGATGTTCTTATAACTGTTTGAGCTGTCAAAACTCTTCTCATAAGCTATTTTCAAAACGTAATTTATTTGATGCTGAGACTTTAGTTAATCAAATAGTAAAAAATAAGAAGATCACGTGTTTATGCTATTTCGGAGGTACTCCAGAAGTCCAACTGCCATTTTCAATTAATTTAGCAGAACTAATTTTAGAAAAAATAGAAAAAGAAGATAAAAAGAGAAAATTC
This sequence comes from Promethearchaeota archaeon, assembly GCA_019057775.1. The sequence continues at coordinate 18,501 of JAHLWT010000272.1, read as the reverse complement.
AGGATATGTTGGGAATGGAATGGAAGTGGAAGACAAGATTTAGTAGAAAAATGCATGAAAATTGCTTTAAAATCAGGTGGAAATATTAAATTTGATTTAAAAAGTTTCAATGAGAAATTAAATTTAGCAATGTGTGGTGTCAGTAATAGTAGAACACTTGAAAATTTCAAATTCTTGGCTAAAAATTATTTTGGAACCAGGGGAAAAGACATGCCAGAATTAAGTGGTTGTACATTAATGATTCCAGGTTATGTCAACCATGAAGAAGTAGAGGTGATAGCAAGATTTATTAGCGATATAAATCCGAATATTCCCTATAGCCTTTTAGTGTTTCATGGTGATTATCAAATGAGGGATTTACCTATTACCCCAAGAAAACAAGCAGAAAAATGTTTAAAGGTTGCGAAAGAATATCTAAAGAATGTTCACCTTGGTAATAAATTCTTACTCGGATTCCCTTAGATTAAGTAAATAAAATAATTGGAGATAAATCAACACCGTTTTAGTAATGAAAATTACTTTTTCGATATCCTAAGTTTAGAAGTCGATAATAAAATTTATTTAATATCAATAATTATCGATTATACAAATATTAAATAGAAGATATGTCAAAACCTTCGGTTTTAAATAAAATTTAGTGGTGAGTAAAAGATACAAAAAGCACGCATACGATTATCATCTACCCAATTAGATGCTCTAAAATCAGTATGCGAATCTGTTAATCAAATTTGTGCTCATCAAGGGATTAGAAAGCATGGTCCCATTCCACTTCCTACTAAAAGATTGCGAGTCCCTGTATTAAAAGCTCCCTCCGGACAAGGAACTGCAACATGGGCTAAATTTGAAATGCGTATCCATAAAAGACTATTCGAAATTGTCGCTAACGAACGTAGTATGCATCTTATTATGAAAATACAGATCCCTGAATCTGTTCTTGTAGAAATTGAGTTAATGTAACTCTCAAAACTTGGGATTTTACTATTTATTGACTCCTATCTTTAGATCAATTCTATAATCAGATTCATAATGATTATGATGTGGAGGAAAAAAAGAAATCTCAAAATTTTTTAGTAGATAAGTGGATAATAGAAAAGCAAAAAATATTAGGAAGATAACGAATACTAGATTTTCAATAGTTTGAAATTTATGTATATAAATTTGAGTTGTTTTATTTTTATATCTGATTATTGAATAGGACGATTATTATGGAGCTCAGTATCGATTTTTTAAAAAACATTGCGATTAATGTGTACGACGCTGTAACTCCTCTTCTCGGTTCTAAGAAAGCAGCAAAGAAAGTTAGTAAAGGAGCCGGAGGAGACATTTCAATGATGATTGATCTCATTGCTGAAGAGACAATTATTAAAGTTCTAGAAGAAGCAAATGTAAATATTTTATTGATTAGCGAAGAAATTGGGGAAAAATATATCGGTAAAAAAGAGAGAGCCAAAGAAGAAAATGCGATATTAATTATTGATCCAATAGATGGATCTAATAATGCGGTGAGAGGCATTCCATATTGCTCTGTTTCTATTGCGTATGCGATTGGAAGCAAAATGAATGATATAAAGAAAGCTGTAGTTCTTAATTTGAATACAAGAGATATATATTGGGCAGAAAAAGGAAAAGGTGCATATTTGAATGATAAAGAAATTCATGTCTCGGATTTAGATCTCTCTCAACAATGCTTCTTTGAACTTAATCTTCCTATGGGAGATTTAATGAAAAATTTAGAAAAAATAAGCCCACTAATAAGAAGATTTTATCGAGTAAGGATACTAGGAAGTAGCGCTTTAACTTTGTGTCAAATTGCATGTGGTAGTATGGATGTTTTCATCAATTTAAGAAAATCAAATCGATTAGTAGACGTTGCAGCTGGAAAGTTGATTCTAGAAGAAGCTGGAGGTAAGTTTTTCTCAATAGATGGAATAGAATTTGAGAAAGCACTCTCTATTGATGTAAAATTCCCATTTGTAGCCAGTAATGCTAAGCTTGAATCATTCCTTAAAGACACAATACGTATGATATTTTCTTAATATCTTATCCTTGGATCTAAAATCGCAAAGATTACATCAATTGCTAAACTAATAGTTACAAAGATAATTGTAATGATAAACACGAGAGCATTAAGGACCCAAAAGTCGGATGTCCGAATAGAAACTACCATTAATTGCCCTATGCATTGATTTAAATTGGAAGCTATATTAAAGAAATATATTGAAAATGTTGATTTCTGATTATTAAAAATACACTCATACGTTCTGTTATTTTCTAAAAAATTATATTTCCTATTGTTATCAATGAAATCAAGAAAAAGAGTAAACACTACATTAGATCATAAAGAACCAGATAAGGTTCCTCTGGATTTAGGTGGGCATCAATCTGGGATTCATATAAAAGCCTATAGAAAATTGTTAGATTATCTGGAAATTATTGATAAAAATATTAAATATTGTGATTTTGTCCAACAAATAGCATTACCCTGCGAAGAACTTTTAGAGAGATTTAATGTAGATGTAAGATATATTCGACCATTTGGCGGCATGGTAAAGGTAGATGATGTTGAACTACAATATGAAGGTAAGTATATAGGAGTTTATGATCAATTTGGTTGTTTCTGGGGAAATGACGCAAGCAAAGATTATGATGATATTTTATATTATGATCCCGTTATTCCTCCTTTTACGGATTTTGAAACGGTTCAAGAGATTGAAAATTATGAATGGCCAGATGGGAATGAAAAAGAACCATTTAATGGATTAAAAGACCACGCTAAAAAATTACGTGAAACTACTGACTATGCTTTGTCTACACCTCCTACAGGATGTGTCTATGAATATACTACTTTTCTTTTTGGGTTTACAAAAGCACTAAGATATTTACGATCAAAACCAGAATTAATTGTTGCTGCTATGGAAGGGCTTTTAAAATACTGGAAGGATTATAATATAACTTTTTTGAGTGAAGTTGGAGAATATCTCGACATAGTTTGTATCAATGGAGATTTAGCGGAACAATCGGGTCCAATTATGAATCCAAAAATTTATGAAAAAATAATCAAACCATTTGAAAAGAAACTTTCAGAAAAAATACATGAATTAGCGAATGTTAAGATTAATTACCATTGTTGTGGTTCAGTTCCTTTATTTATACCTCATTGGGCAGAAATTGGATATGATATCTATAATCCAGTTCAAATTGGTGCATATGACATGGAGCCTTGTAACTTAAAAAAGAGATTTGGTAAAGATATAACATTTTGGGGCGGATTATGTAATACACAAGGGACTTTACCATTTGGAACGCCTCAACAAATTCGAGAAGAAGTGAAATATAATTTCAAATGCCTTAAACCTGAAGGAGGGTTTGTTGCTGCTAATATACACAATATTACAGCTGAAGTTCCTCCAGAAAATATTGTAGCTATGTTTGATGCCGCTGAGGAATTTAGGATATATTGAAAATCTCATAAAATAAGGAAGTGTAGGGTATCTCAAGGAAAAAATAATAATTATGAAGATTTTTAATCAATATCAATAAAAATTAAAGAATATATTAATCTGGCACATTAATTGGATAAGCTCCATATTTTCGCTTTATATTTTGCATTGCTTCGAATCTATCTAAGGTAACTGCTGGATTAATACTATGCCCTGATCCAAAAAGAAAACCTCCTCCCGGAGCCAATTCACGAATTAATCTTTTTGCATTAGTTTCAATTTCAAGAATTTCTCCCGTAGCCAACATTATAGGACTTAAATTACCAGAAAAAGTTATTTTATTACCGTATTTCTGGTTTAACTTAAAGATATCATAATCGGGGTTTGCAGTTGTAGATTCCATGGGATTTATCACATCAACACCACATTTAATTATATCTTCAAAAATATCTAATAAATCCCCATCGGAATGTAGTAAAATTTTACAATCGTATTTATGAGCGGCACTACAAATTTGTTTTAACCACGGAAACACATAAGTCCTATAGTTTCCGGGGGACATGAAGAGTCCATTTTTGAATCCATAATCGTCCCATAAAAGTATCATTTTGGCATCGTTTTCAGCCAAAACCTTTACTAATTCAAGAGTAAATTTTCCACGGTCATCAAAAATTCTTTTTACTTGTTTAGGATGAGCTAATATTCTAGAAAAAGTCTCTATTCCAAACCCTTCCCAGGTGCATTCCATTAAAGCGCCAGTAGCAGGAATAGAAAAAACTTCATCATCTAAATCTGCTTGAGCTTTTTTCCCTGCAAAAAAATTAGCTAGACGTGATTGCAAATGAGGATCTGGCTGTTTCCAACTCTCATAATCTTCAAAGGTTTTAAATGACCCCCCATGATATGCTAATATTCGAGTTCCATCTTTAGATGCTTCAAACCTCATTTTTCTTCCATATTCATCAATGAATCCCTGCTTACCTTTAAGAAATATTTGAGGGAATAAACTTACAAAGCTTAAAACTAAATCTATTCCCACTTTACGGAAAAATTTGTAAGATCCTTTATATCCTCCAGACACTCGTGGATCAAACCCATAATGTTCCATAATTGTGTTATTTGTGAATGCGCTTTCAAATGCGGGAACCCGATCCGGTTCTTCATGATTGATTGCTTTTAATACTCTCTCTGGTGCTTTCATAGATATTCCCCTTTCAACTATAAATTTTTTTGAAATAGTCTATTACACATAATACGTACTTGATAAATAATTTTTTTTTTAACCATGTGAACTTGGTAATAAAGAAAAGAATTATTGTTAATGTGCTACAAACAAGAAATAAACTAATATGGAATGTTAATTGGGTACTTGCCAGATTTTCTCTTAATACTATATCTTTTTTCAATTTTAAATAAAGGTTATAAAAAAAAAAGAGAGTGATTCATGGAAGAGTATAAACGATTTAATAGAGAATTTTTCACTCAAGACACAGAAGTAGTAGCAAAAGAATTGCTCGGTAATTATTTAATAAGAGAAACAAAACAGAGTCGCATAGTTGGAAAAATTCTTGAAGTAGAAGCTTATCTCGGGCCAAATGATAAAGCAAGCCATGCGTATAACTTCAAAAAAACTGAAAGGGCAAAAACAATGTATATGAAACCAGGTACACTTTATGTTTATTTAATTTATGGATTGTATCATTGCCTTAATGTGGTTACTGAGCCAGAACAGATGCCATGTGCCGTATTAATCAGACAAATATATCCTATAGAAGGAATTGAATTGATGATTGAAAATCGAAGTGTTAAATCGGGAAAAAATTTTAAGAATTTAGTAGATGGACCGGGTAAGCTATGCATGGCTTTAAATATTACGAAAGAAGATTTTAACGGAAAAGACTCTTGTTCAATTGATTCAAAGTTATATTTTACATATAGTAAAAAGATTACAAATAAGATCATCGTCGCAAAAAAAAGAATCGGTGTCGAGTATGCTGAGGACGATAAGGATCATCTATTAAGATTTACGTTAATAAACAGATAACTAGTATAAATCAGTTTTATAGTTTGCTATTGAGAATTTTTGCCTGTAATTTTATACTTCTTCATAGTACAAATTTGACATAAAAAGGTTAAATTTATATATGGGTATGCCTCATCTACCATTGTATCTTAAGATTAAAGGATATTTGTATTTTAGAATGAAAATTTTACAGGATTAACTAGAGGTGATTTTATCGCAAGGGATTCTTTGAAATTTTTTCAAGCTTATATAAAAGAAATGGTTGATGTTGGAGGAAAAAACTTACCCAAAGCTATTTCTTCAAAACTAGGCTCAAAGTTGGGTAAATTTTATAAAGGAAAAAAGTCAACTTTCGAAATTAATCTTGCTTTAAATCAGATGTATTTAGCACTTAATGCAAAACCATTGATAAAAAAATTAGACGATGATAATTATGAAGTGATTGTAAAATATTCAAAAAAATTCTGTCCAATAGGAGGGGCTTACAACCCTTCTCGAGCTTCTATTTTTCAAAATAATATTTGTATTCCATATGTACGAGGTTTTTTAAATGAAATATTTCCACAATTTACGTTTGGAGAAGAAATTTTAAATTGCATTCCTCTTAATAACCAAAGAACTTGTCATTACATTCTTAAAGTTAAAAGTAAAATATAACAATATTTTAGATCATCAGTTATAACAATTTTTTCTTATTCCTCAAAAATCTTGAAATCTTCATATTTCTATTTATTGTCAAATAAATAATTTACATAAATAGTCTTAAATACTTTAAAGTCAAGATTAAACTAGATTTTTTTATATAATATTATAAAAATTTAACTTCACTAATATGTCAAAAAATAAAGAAGCTTTAAAGTTTTTTCAAGCATACATTAAAGAAATGATAGATATTGGTGGAATGAATCTCCCAAAATCTATATCTAGCAGTTTAGGGGCAAAATTAGGTAAGATATTAAAAACACGAAATCCAATGAGTTTAGAGAAAAGTTTAAAGAAGATCTATAATGTTTTCAATGCTAAAACTAAAATTAACACCATAGATGAGAATACTTTAGCGATCACACTTCGTTATAAACATGCTTTTTGCCCTATAGGTGGAAAATATAATCCCGATAAGGTAGATTTAATTCAAAAAACAATTTGTATTCCATATACCGTCGCTATTTTAAATACATCTCATCCTGAATTTAGATACAAAGCCGAAGTTGAGGAATGTATTCTTAACACTGGAAACCGACATTGTAAGTATAAATTGATAAAAGAAAATAAATGAGATAGGAATAGATTTAAAAACCTGAACCTCAATTTCAATCCTTCTATTATGACCAGTAGATCCCATGCTCCTCCACACCCACACTACAAAACGTGAACTACTATTCGTATGGATGCTCCCGCCAGGGCCTGTCTGGTTTTGAAATTACGATATTATGTATTTCCTACAAAATACAACTTTCTGTAATCTACCTATGTAGCCGATGCTTCTCCAGAACATAAGATTGGTTAAATATTTCATTAAATAAATCCTATTGGTTTAGTTCTTAATTAGAGTTTAAATCTTTTTTAATCATATTTCTTCTTGAAATAGAGATAAACTCTTTTGTATCTAGAAATACATAGGCGATGTCTACATCATCATTGGCAATTATAAATTCTTTATAGTTTTTTCATCTTACTTTAGTATTTTGATAATTTTTAATTTACCCTCATCGACAAAAATACTTAAGGTTTATGCTTTTCTAATTTGTCGGCATCCGACAAAAATACTCAAAACTTATGTAATCTAAACTAAAGCATATTTTTCCTAAGCGATAGACTTAAATCTGCCTTAATCATTTATTTTATTAATAAAATAATTAATATTTTAGGAGGGATTATGTGATAGTAGACTTTTATCCAATTCAAATTGGCTGGGAAGACGAGGTTTCGACCTTTGAAATTAAAATAGAGTGTCCAGAAACGCGCAAGGGTTGTTCGTCAGAAAATGTAATTAAAAGAGGGCATGACACTAAGGGAAAAGGTCATCCGCAACATTATGAGTCTACAGATTGCGATAGACACTTCTTTCCGCACACATCAGGATTTTTTTCAAAATTAGAAAATTCGATAAATGAACGCCTTTTTTCAGTTCTGAAGGAATAAAAAATCGATAACAAGTTATTGTGTGAAATTCTCGGTTCTTCACCCTCAACAATTTCTAATCTTCTTAGATTTATCGTTGAGAAAGTGGCAAATCACCCAAAGACAGAAGTATTTTGGAAAAGCCCCATTAACGGAGAGGCTGTCTATATTGACGAGACGTTCATCAAGATACTCAAAAAAACGTGGTATTTAATCGTATTTTTAAGCGAGAAGGGAAATATACTTGCGTTTGAATTGGTCAAGAAAAGAAAGAAAGATAAAATTCAGGAATCATTTAAAAAAGCTGAGCAAAGACTAGGCAAACCCGTAAAAATGTTCATTATTGATGATTTTTCGACGTACAAAGGCATGGCAACTGGCCTTGGAAGGGACATCATTCACGTGCGGCACATCCACAGTCCGCCATACGGGCGAATTGTAGTTGACATGATTGAACATCGAGGAAACGAGATCATAACTCACCATTACGCAACTATATTCGATATTTTGGTAGATACCAACACTTTTATAGTGCAAGTTTCTGAATCGGTTAAAAAAATCCACAAGAAAGGGAAGCAAGGGCGCCCAAGGGGTAGGAAAAATCGTCCTAAGGAAGTAATCGAAGAAGAGAAACGACAAAAAGAGAAACAAAAAGGTCAAAAAAAACGAGGTCCTAAGGATCCATTCAAGGACGCTGAAACTCACGTGTATCATTATGATAAGAAGAAGGGATTGTTTCTTCCGCTTTATAAGTCGGACGAAACTTTCATCGAATGCTTACAAGAACTCTTGAGGGTGTTCGGAAATAAGCACATTACGACGAATCCCGTAGAAAATATATTTTCGGTGCTTAAAAAACTTATTGATTTCCGGGGTAAGAGGGACTTGGAATACTGGCGTCTTTTACTTACCTATTCTTTCACGGTTAGAGAATGTCCTTCGATCTTGAAAGAAGTCTTGGATGAATTGTCTTTATCTCCTCAAATGCTCCATACAGCATCGCATAAGATATTAATTTAAAGATAGAACATTAAATAATAATGTCGGATTAAAGTTTAAAGGTGAGCAAAGATTAATAAACGAAAGTAAATTAAAAATTATCAGTATTTTATAAAGATAGATTTAAAAGATAGATAAATTTAAATATTAAAATTCAAAAAATGATAAAGTTCATTTAAAAAAGAGTGAATTTTATGATGAGAAAGAGTATTCAAATTACATCCCTTTTAGGATTATTTTCATTAATATTTATTATATGCTACCAGTTTGCTTTTAATTTCCCATTATCTGGAATTAACAATATCAAGAATGAACATAATATTAATAATGGTTTAAATGCAGCAGGATATTGGACACTCTCAAATATCTATATCAACGGGTCAGCGACCGGCGTAAATGCTCATAACTGGTCTTGGGTTGTGTCCCAACCATGGTTCGGGGGAGGGAATGGGACTCAAAATAACCCATTTTGCATAGAAAATATTACAATCGAAGATGCAACCGATTGTATAGAGATCTACAATTCAGAAAAATTTTTCACAGTGCGAAATTGTACCTTGTATAACTCTTCTACTGGTATCTATCTCAATAATGTTTCGAATGGATTGATCAATAATAATAATGTATCCAATAACAACTGGGGAGTCTATCTATATGAGTGTGTTAATAATTCGATAAAACACAATTCCATTAATGGTAATACCTACGGCATCTACTTAAGGAATAGTGACAGTGTCTATATTGGTTATAATACGATAATAGGATTGAGTCCTTACTCTGATCTGTATGAACATGTCGGTATTTATTTTTTAAATTACGGTGCGGAGGATTATTTAACTAATAATGCTAAAGTCGTTTCGAATAACGTGAGTAATATTGGAATAGCCATTAGGATCCAATATGGAGTAAACTGTAATTTCTCTTCGAATAATATTTATAACGTAAATGTTGGAATATCAATGAGTCATTTTGACGAAGGTTTTATATCTGGTAATAAAATATCTCAGATCGGCGAAAATGGTATTATGTTGAGCGGGTCTTTAAATGAAATTACATATAATGAAGTTTTTGACGTGGTAGAGAGAGGTATTATATTAATTAGTTATGGAAATAATATAGTTAAATATAATATAGTTAAATTTAGTATGATAAGTGGTATTTCATTATTCAATCAATGTCAAGAAAACACCGTTGAAAATAATACACTAAATAATAATTATGATGGAATTACAATTGAGGGTTCTGACGATAACATTATTACAGAGAATTTAATTAATAATAGTGGAAGGTACGGTATCTTCATTGGTACATATGATTTCTTTGCGTTGCATTATGTTCAAAGTCTATCAAATAATATCTCTCACAATATTATTGAGAATAGTAACAATGCAGGGATTCATTCTTATAACGGACAGGGAACATTTATTATTGAAAATCACATTAGTAAAGGCACCTATGGAATTCACTTAAAACATATAGCACGGTGGAATGTTATAAATAGCAATAAAATTAACAATAACCTTAAATATGGTGTTTTCCTGGAAGATCTATGTAGTTATAACGACATCATTGATAATATTATTAATGACAATTACTGCGGAATTAATATCACCCAGAATTCGGATAATAATGATATAATAAGAAATAATCTATTAAATAACTCAATTTGCTATTCAATTGACGAAAACTGTGATAATACGAATCTTCAGGATAATATATGCTCTGAGAGCGATGGATTTAATCTATTATGGATTATAATACCATTAATAATAATAATACCAGTAGCAGCATTAATGGGAGTCATTTTTTGGTATTATAAGAAAAAGAGATTTTAATATATCAAATATGTCTTAATTGATTTAATCCTAAAATTCTATTAATTTCCTTATAGCATTCTTCAATAATAATCTGTTTTTCGATAAAGCTTGAAGTCAATTAATTAAAGAACTAAAAAGCGGAAATAATAATAAATCGTTTTAAAAAACCTGAACCTCGATTCCAATTCTTCTATTATAACCAATAGATCTCATGCTCCTCCACACCCTTTACCATAAAGCGTAAACACCCTAATTTACAGATGCTTCCTCCCGGACCTGTCTGGTTTCATTACTACGGGTTTATACTTCCCCTACAGAAAGTACTACCACCGGCATCTACCATTATGGGGAGTGCTTCGACGAAACATAAGATTGGATAATAGAACTCATGGAACCTGAATCCAGGTATATTCCACTTTTGAGCATTTTGTGGTCCACTCAGTTTAGAGTTTCAGGCGAGCCCAAGGTGCCCGTATTTTTGAATTCATAACTAAATAAAAAGTTTATTAAAAAAAAATAAAATAAAAACGAAAAATAAAGATAGACAGGAAATTATTTCAAATTTCTATTACCAAGATAGTTAATAGTCTTTGACTTGCATGTGATACCCCATTTATTCATTAAGTCCTGAACACGATTAACATTTACGTTGAAAATTTCTGCAATTTTAGCAACAGATATAATCTCAGTTAGACCAGTTAACAATTCTTTTGTCATCACGTTGTCGAAAACTACATTTTTATATCTATGAATATTAAAAGTCTTTCTCTTAAATTCTAGACCTTTTGGATAAATTATCTGCATTAAATTAAGTAATGAAGCGCTTAAAGTAAGATAATATTCTCCTGATTTTTCTGGTATCACTTCAAAAGGTATGTGCAATCGATCTCTTATACTCTCTAAAATAGCCCGACTTTTCATTCTTATAGAAGTCTTACCTACATGTCCTTCAGCGTCATAAAGACCGTATGTAAAAACTAAATCAAAGATAGGCTTCAAACTATCTTTTACATGCCAATCTATAGAAGGCCACTGTGTCTCTGATTTTGATTTACTTCCGTGAAATCCGTAATCTAATAAATCTTGAGCAATTTGGCTACTAGAAAATCTCATACCTAATGATAATCTTAACCGTATATCTCCATACTTTTTAGAAAATTCATAACGAGATTTAATATAGTCAGGGTTAAGACCAAGAGCTCTACACCATCTAATTAATTGATGACAATTTGATTTTAGATATTCAAATTTTGTTGCCCCTAATTTTAAGCCTATCATTGTTCTCTTCCCTTCAGGTTTTCTACTCACAATCCACCCATCACCAAAAAAGAAACCTAACCAATATACTTTGTCAAGAGTATCAATTTTACCAAAATAATTTTGATCTATTGCTGGATGGAACCTATATATTTGTTTATCGGGGTTCCTAGAAATAGGCATATTACCTTTATGAATATCCATATATCTTTGAGCAATATAAATAGCGCGACTAGGAGAACTTCTGAGAATAGTGCTTAATCTAGATTCAAGATCATTTATCCATTTCATTACAACATCTTGAGCAATAACATATTCAGGATGTAAACTAGCAGGTCTAACAATTTTTTTCGAAATTCTGTAATCCACATCATAGAATAATCTACTTAAGCTACTTAAAGATAAAGTTAGTGGCTCTCCAAAACGAGTTCTTGTTAAAAGTTGAGAAGGAATAATTTTTTCAACCTCACTCCTAAAAACTTCTAAAAATTCTAAAGCAGATGTAATTTGATCATCTAACTGGCTACCAATTTCTTCTTGATCTTCTTTTCTTTCACGAATTTCTTTTTCTAATCCAGGATCTGGGGCTCTTTCTTGATCTATGAATCCATAAGTCGTTCCACGTATAGTAGTGGGTACTAAAAGCTTATTTAACGAATTACTAGCTGAACCATGCATTGCAATATTCATACCCATTCCTACCCAAGGACTATCTTTAGGAGATACCATATGAAACTGTTTTTGTGCTTCAGAAAGTATGGTGGATTGAAATTGTCCTTCAACTTCTCTTACAATTCGAGATTTCCATGCATCAGAAACTTCAGAATGGATATCGTTGGCATTGGGCACCTGAAGCTTTTTCGCTTTAAGCGATTTTTCAAATGTATCTTTGAGGTCTCCTCCTGTCTCAATCATCATGCCAATAGGTATCATCATATTCGCGAATCCTGCGCCAATTGAGCCGAATATGGCCCCTGAAGCTAACCCACCAAAGACCAGAAGCGAAGATATCAACGTATCTTTTATTTGGTCACCTAAAGTTTCGGTTCTTTGAGCTCTTTGGTCGGCATTCATTTGGGCTACATCATTTCTGTAGCTCTGGGGAGTAATGTCAAGGTTTTGCGATTGCTGTAGTTGTGAATGTACTGTAATAGCCCCCATTGATTGAGTCACCATACTTAATCCGGTCTCTCTTCCTGATTCTGCGAGCGATGACCAGAATATTTGTTCCCAACTGTTTCCGCCCAGATCCCGTACGGACTTTGATACGTACGCTTCGATCCAAGGGTCAACGTTAAGTTCTTCATAAGTCTCCATTGCTATCGCGTCAATTAGTTTAAACATACCTTTTGTAATAGCCATCCCAATTCGAGACGTAATACTTTTTGAGAGCGTTTGTGAAAGAACACTTTGAGATATTGTAGCAATACTTTCGGAAGCGGTCAGGAATGATTTAGCTATAAAATTGTTAACCGCACTCATCCCACATGACATGGCTAATGATAAAGCGGTGCTCACGGTGGTTATGAATACGGTATACGCTATCTCGTTCAAGCGCTCTTGAGTATTTTGGGCGATGGTGGCTTGATAAATATAATCTAAAATGCTGGCGTGGATAGATTGCATGGTTGCTATGCGGTAATTCTGAGCTTCAGAGGTGATACTGGTATCAGTAAAGTCGCGGTATTTTTCTACTTTGAATTCAAATACGATATAGGTATTTGGATTGGAGGCTATTAATTCAGTAAATGAGATGTAAATGTCCGAATCTAAGGTGAGGGTGCCTGTAGAACTATCGAAGGTATAACAGTCTTTAAACTCGCCAAGGGGAGTTTCTTGACCTATGGAATTCATAAGATATGCATCAAAAGAAGTGATTTGTGAGTATAATTTATGAGTATTTGATTCCGGAATGATTTGGATGCTATTGGAACTTTCATCAAAAATTTTGTAGATAGAATAATATTCATGCCCTAATGTAGTGTATTTATCAGAATCGACCATAATTGGATATTCTAAATAAAATTCCGGAATTGTAATTGATCCTCCCGTATCGGCAAAAATAAATTGAGGATAGGGTCCAATCATATAAGGAAGCAGTCTATCGTAATGATCGTCGTCGTTTGTGGTTGTGGCATTGTCAATCGCGTTCTCAATATACAAAATAGAATTTTTCATGTAGAGGATATCAGGAGAACGAGGCACATTTACTAATCTTGTTTTCGGACCTTCTCTATCATCGTGATATTCTACTTCTATGAGTGGGAATAAGAAAGATTGCATTCTGGGGTCGTCAAAATCGGAGTAAGCGATATAGCTTCTGGTTTGCTGAGGATAATCTAATGCTATTCTCTTGATTTGTGCGTCAAGACCGCTTGTTTTATCAGTTCCACGAGGAGCTAAAATAACTTCTCCTTCATAGGCATATCTATCAGTCTCAATTTTTACAGGGGTATATACTCCGCGTGGGTTTCCTTGTAGGGTGTTGGGCATGATATCTCCAAAGTACTCATCGTTCCACCATTTACTCGAAAGTGTCTGGGTGGACTCAAAGGTAGGATTGTGAAAGGTCTGGGAAGCAATGTAGTAATTAAGAGCTCTCTGTTTTTCTGATTGCTGGGCAAGGCTACGTGCTAAGTATCCTATGAAGAATCCTGCCAAATATCCGATTCCAGCTGTGATTGGTCCGATTGTTGCTCCAGCTTTTCCAAGCCCTGTCCCAAAAGCTAAGCCGACGAATATTGCGTCCATCTGATCCCTTAAATCTCCGAAGATTTTATCCGCACTTAGTGTTTCTAAGAATGTGTGTACAGTAAGAGATTTTACCTGTTCTATTAACTCGGTTGTTTGACCAGTATATTGACTCTTCCAGATATCAAATAAAGAATCCCTAAAGGTTGGTTCTAAAAATAATCCTTCGTAGTTTTTATAATCTTTGAAGTTGATGAGTCCTGAACCGTCATATTTGTTTTCAACATAATCGGCAAATGATTCACTGGCAGAACTGCTTGATTCACTACTAATTATGTGCTTTTCTACAGCTTGTGTTTTGAATGGAAGGAATATTCCATCGCCATCATAATCAAAACCAATAGCTTTTATTTCTTTACCATCTGTTTTACCTATAAAAATTGTGCTGTGTTGCCCATCACCACTTTCATCGAAATAATAATAGCTATAACCAGTTATTCTATCAGGTCCATATTGTGGATTATTATCAAAATAAACTCCCTGTGGAGGTATAACTTCAATGACGTCGGCTTTGATTTCTTGTTCAGACATATAATTAGCAATACCTGTAACCTCGTCATATGTTCCTGGAATTGAAAGAACTTTTTCTGTTGCTAAAATATTTTCAGCATGTATTGTACCTTCCTCGACAATTATTTTGCGATCATATATGGCTGACACTCCATCCCTTTCATGAGAGAATGTTAATAATTGTTCCAGAGCAGGAGCTTGTACGACTATATCATTGGAAGGATCATCATCATCCAGATCGTTATATACAGAAACTAAATTATTATCCAAATTATACATCTCAGAAAGGTCATTTGGGAAAATATCATCGTAATATCGGGTACTGATGACATTATCATTATAAAAATCCCTAAATGTATAGGATACAATTGTATCGGAATAAATTGTTGTTGAGTTTCTATATTCTTTCAACCATGCATCGCCTTCTGAACCAAATAGATTATTTACTGTAGGTGTGAAATGAAGGTGTGTTACTTCCTCTGTATAAGTTTCTGCTATCATTGTAGTGATAACTACTTCAAATCCTACCTCTGAATCGACACTACCATCAAAATCAGTATCTTTTTGGATAAGGGTGTTTGTAACTTCTTTTCTGGTGGTGGTGGTCGTGTTGGAAGTAATAGTGCGCTGAGCAACTACGTAATGAGACCTGAACCAATCATCCCAATCAATTTGATATTCTTCGGTTATCTGTATATCACTTTTCTTATCTGAATTGATCTCTACGGATGTAGCTTCTTGAAATAAGGTGTGGAATGAAATCTCTCCTGCTGGATTGACGAATCCGTACTTGAAAGAATCGAAAATTCCATTTCCTGTGATATCATCTTTTTGTACCACGAGTTCATGTGTTCCATCCTCATCAAAATCAATAAATTCGAGTACTGTCTTGAGATCATTTTCTCTGGTAAAATTCTGGAAGTTTTCATATTGTCCTGCCATTTCTAAACTATAACTTAAATCTATAGGGTTTTGAACCATGAATTTATCATTTCTAGTATAATTGAAAAACTCGAACATCGAATCTTCGGAGCCGACCGTATACTCCTCCATTAAGAGGAAGTAGTCGATATTTTTATACTCATAATCTACATATAAGGTATCGTTCTTGGCCCATGTAGGTGCGTCGGGATGGTTGGTAATGGCGTTGTCTAAAAGCTTAAATTGGGTATAATCGGAATATACCCCTTCTGTGAAATTGATATATACAACTATCTTCTCAAAAATATAGAGATTTTTTCCGTTTGATGCTGAAATTTCGAGTGTCTTGAAATTAAATTTAAAATTACTATTACTCGGATCAAAATCTTCGCTAGATTCATTAAAATAATAACCTTTTATCATCATTATATCAAGGTTCTGGGCGTTGGAGTACGATTGTGAGAGATTGAAAATAGCGGTATCTCCTGTAGAGGCAAATGGATAGATAGTCTCAATTGCGATATTCCGAGCTTCAAATTCATAAAGAGTTTGGTTATAGTTTACTGATTCGTATTCTTGAAGCGTATCATTATACCATTCAAAAGTAAGGTCTAAAGTACTGATATTAATGTTAGGAGTGGCAATTGTTCTCCATTCCTTCCACGCATTTGCATCTGCCCATGAAATATAGAGGTAGCTGAAGTTGGCAATATGAGGTACATAATAATCATAAAGGTTGGCAAGTGTCTGGGTTCCTTGTGAATCTAAATATCGGAGATAATATTCTTCACTATATTCTGGATTAAAAGTTATATCATATACTCCTGCTGAAGTATTCTGTCCGAATAAGTGGGAATTAAAGTAATACCAATTACCGTCTGAATCAAATACATCAAAATATAAGGTTTCATTAATATTATGATCATCGGAATAGAGCGGCAAGAATTCAGACGTATCTAATACTCGAACTTCACTGTAAATATCGGAGAAATCACCATAGTAAAATTCTTCCATGTGATTGTTTGGATACATATCGAAAATTTCTGAGTCATATAAGTTCGCGTTGTAATCAAATTCAAAAATAAAGAATGAATCAACAATGATCTCATATCTTGGATCATTGGAAGTTATCATAACATCGAGAATATAGCAATGTTCAATTCCTTCAGCATCTAGGACTTTAAAGTTAGTATAAATATCGTCAAAACTAATATTGAAGACTTTTTGTTGATAAGTATCATAGAATTCGCTTTCGAATGGGGTTAGGTCTAGTTTATCTTCCCATGCGACTAATTTATCCCTATTCTCATAAATATCCTCTAACGTATATATATTTCCATCACCACTGACTCCGAGTAGAGAAATCTCTGCGAATGGGACATCATTAGCTCCAGTATCATAATTCTTAATGAATGGTGTTCTCTGAAGTACCATCTCATCAACCGTAAATCCGATGGATGCAAGAAGTGTGGCATTATACTTGAGGTATAAGATATCGCCATCCTTCATATACATTAAATTGTTATTTGGATCTAAGTAGGATTCGGGAAGTGAGATATTATTAAACTCTACTTCATAATTTCTTCGATTATCATAAATTTCATATTCTTCGATCCTGGTATCAATATCTTCAAGAGTTATTTCATAAATCGGTTCAAATATATCATTAAGAACGATTATTGATTGGGTATCAGAAAAAATTTTCCTCAAAAGATCTATATTGAGATAACCATTAACAACTGTATCGGAATCCCATTCAACTGTTTGGGTGGTGGGTAAGCCTTGTCCATAGAAGTCTCCGTTAAATTCAGTTGCATTATTAAATACTGGAGTGAACATTATCCGAGCATCATTTGCGATGGTAAATTTATCCCAGTCGCTTGAAACAGGTAAAGTTATATACATCGTACCGGAATCATCTTCAAACATATCTAAAGATACTTTTGTCCAACCAATTAATTCATCTTGTCCGGGAGTTAAGTTATGATAAAAGCTGATACTAAGAAAATCAAGCACGTCTGGATTGAGGAAGCCCATTTTCATAATGAGGGTATCAAATGAGTTCCAACCATTGGTAGCATCATTCAGATCCTCAGTTACATAATAAATCAAACTATTGGTGTTATTAAGAATCGCAAAAATTTGTTGCACTTTTCCTCTGTTTATTGATTCGTATGGATCGACATCATAAATAAAGTGAGAGGACTCGTAGTTTGCCATGAGGGTATCTTCAGGGGATTGAGTAGTTGTCCAGTTGAGCAAAGTTATCTCATCATTGGTAAGATCTACAGTTAAGCTATGATAATATTGATATTTATTATGGAGATCCGCATAGAAAGACACGTAAATTTTAGAATTAACTGCTAATTCCTGTTTTGTGTACTCATCGGTGATATCGAGAATTAATCTGTTATTTATTATATCGTAGTCGATCTTTTCTCGTGTGAAATACTTCTGAGAGCCGGACTCATTGATAAAGTAAGCTACTGCCATTGGGGTATCATCGGAATAGAGACTTGGAATATCTGTCGAGCTTAAATCAAATTCAATATGATATCCTTCCTCCATATTGCCAATAATATCATTAATTGTAAATTCAGAGCTGAGGATACTCTTTTCTTGTAATCGGTAGTTGAGTGCCATCTGATATTGATAATTGGCA
>JAHLWT010000271.1 GCA_019057775.1 Promethearchaeota archaeon | reverse complement strand
TAAAATGTCAGCATCGGGCAGAATTATCCTATAATGATTGTTATGCTATTGCTTTATCTTTAAATAAAAAAATTACATTTCATACAACTGAAAAAAGTTTAAGGAAAATACTACCAACTCTAAAATTAAAAATTTATGATTTTTAATCTTTATTAAGTCATGTCTATCAACGTCGATGGTATATGGTTAGTACTTCAAGCAGCGGTGCCATATATAGGACAACTTATTCCTATAAAAAATGTCTAGATCGTAAAGAAGGATAACTAATATTCACATCAAGTTCTGCTGGTAAAACAGGAATTCCTAATATGGCTGGATATTCAATGAGTAAGTTTGCAATTGTAGTGCAAACTACAATTATCCCCATATCCCGTAGAAAATATCCTGGAATATATTCAATCGTGAAAGTTCCATTTCACGAAGATTACCTTTTTTGAATACTATCAGTCTCTTTCAAGAGGAAAATTGTTAATGAAAATTGAAAAGGAACCCAAGATTTAATAAACTTAGAAATCGATTTTGTTGAGATCTTCTTCAGAATTAGCCTTACCTTTTAAAACACAATTCTTTACATTTAGATTTGAGAAATTAAATACACTATTCCTTCCAACAATACACCTATTTAATTTAAAGTTTTTACCGATAGTAACATTCTCAAGGATGATTGTATTGGATATCTCTCCATAATCACTTATCACCGAATCTTTACCTACATAAACATTTGGGCCTAATAGAACATCATCTCCAATTTTGACATTTTTTTCAAGATACACAGGTTCTATAAATGTGGGATAATCTCCAATATAATTATCAATGTGGCTTCGTGTTATATGCTTTTTAAAGAAAGATTTTAACAATTCTGAAATTTTTGAAAGATCTGAGTTCTTAAAGTTCTCAATTATGGTTTCAATTTCTTTTAAGCCAACTTCCATTTTTTTTCAATCTTTATTTTTTATTTATAACTCAAGAAGTGATATTAACTCGTTAATATTTTCTCCGGTCTTACCACTCGTTGTAATGACTTCTATTTCTGGATTAATATTCTTAGCATCAGCTATCATCTTCTCAACATTAGTACCTAAGCGTTCTTTAAGATCAATTTTGTTAATAACCGCAATCTTTGACATTTTAAAGAGCAATGGATGCTTCTCTATAACCCATTCGCCTTCGGTGATTGAAACAACAGTAATTCTCTGATCTGTCCCTAACTGGAAATCAGAGGGACAAATTAAATTTCCAACATTTTCAACAAAGATTAAGTCATAATCTTTTAAATCCTTATTATTTATAATCTTATGAATATGATATGCATTTAATGCACATTCTCGACCAGTATTGATTTGAATTGTCTCAGCATTGTGTTTTTCAATTCTATCAGCATCCACTCTCGTTGTAATATCACCACATATAACCAAAATTCGATATTTTGAAGATAATTTTTCTACCATTTTTTCTAGAAGCGCAGTTTTTCCAGCTCCTATAGCTCCAACAATATCCACTGATTTAATATTATTATTTACGAGTTCTTCATTTATTTTCCTAGCTAATAAATCATTATCCTTTTGAACTTCCATTTTGGTATTGATAACATCATCTCTTATCTCTTCACGCGCTAAATTGATGCTCTCAAGTTCTTTGATTCGTTGAACTTCTGGTTTTTTTTTTTCTGTCATATGTAATATTAAATTAAAAATTAGACTAAATATTTATGTTTGTAAATTATAAATCCTAAATTACTCATTTCCATATCTATAGAAACCTTTTCCGGATTTTACACCTAAATTTCCCCTTTCAACCCTCTTTTTTAGGGCATCTGGTGGTTTATCATCGGGATTATTACTATTTTTAAAATAAGACATTTCAATATCGTAAACCACATCTAATCCAATTCGATCCATGAATTGAAAAGGTCCAAATTTATTTTTGATAAAGAATTTACAGAAAATTTCCCACGCCTTATCTACAGTTTCAAGATCAGCATAACCTCCTGCCCAAATTTTCAGACAATCCTTTTTAATTGCTCTCCATATTCTATTCATGACAAAGCCATAACATTCTTTTTTAACTTCCAAAGGCGTAATTTCAATACTTTCCAACCATTTCCTCCCTTTCTCAAACGTTTCTTCACTTGTATGAGTTCCACGCATGATATCAGCCATAGGCATAGTAAAAAGATCATAAAAATGAATGTTCATTACTTTATCTTTTCTCTCGACAGTATCTTCAATTTTGGAGATTGGAATTGAAGAGCTGTTCGTTGCAATTATTGCATGAGGTGGAGCTGTTTTATCTATCTTTGGAAATATTTCTCTTTTCAACTCAAGTTTCTCAGGTACAGCTTCAATTACAAGATCTACATTCTTTACAGTTTCCTCAATAGTATAATATGGAGTAATAGTGCCTCTTAATTCTTCCTCTATTATTTTTAGTTTCATCTTTTCAGTGAACTTATCTAAATCTTCTTTATTTGTATCAAAAACATTGATATTATAATTGTAATATATTGATTTCTCTACAATTTGTTTTCCGAGATAACCTACTCCAATTAGGGCTATAGTACTAATTCTCTCTACCATACTAAATCATCAAATTCTCATATTCCTCGATTAATATTTCTATGAATGTTAGGTTATTAATTAAAAGATCTTTTTGACGTATTAAATTTAGCTAACGCACTATTTATTTCCTTTTGGACCAAACCCTCACTGTCCAAGAGAAAAATTTCCAATGCTGTTTTTGCTTTTTCTCCACCAATACGCCCTAAAGCCCAGGCTATCATTCCCTTAACTCTCTCATCACTATTTTCTGTAAACGCTCGAGTTAACTCAGTGAGGAATTTTGGATCAAGCGTATTTCCCATTGCTCGGGCAGTATTCATTTTCCATCTCCACATTTCATTATAGGACATATAAAACATATGTGGCCATACCATTGTCTTATAATATTTCTTATCCATATGTAATAAACGAATTAAATCAAAAACTTCAGCTTTGGCTTCCACTCTCTTGTTAGGTGGTAAATCTTTTGCCAACCATGCTTGGTTACGAGGACAAACATTTTGGCATCGATCACATCCATAAACATATAGACCCATAGGTTCACGAAGGCCCATTGGAGTAATACCTTCTTGATAATAAGTAAGATAAGAAATACATTTACGTGGGTCAATTGTACGTGGTTTTCTTAAAGCTCCTGTTGGACATGAAATAATACAAGTATGTTTACACCAATCAGGACAACCAATCTCAATTGTAGGAGGATCAGGGGTAAACTCATGATTTACTATTATAGGAATTGGAGTAATCCAAGAACTCTTTCGGGCTACTTTATTGGAATAAAAAAAGTTATTCTTACCAAAGGTTCCTAATCCAGCTCTAGCAGCAGTTAATCTGTGAGGGATATTAAATGGAGCTCGTGATTCTATGTGATTTTCCCGTAAATATCCTCGGAAAGCTTTAATTCTATTATATAATTGCCCTTTTGTCATCCGATCGTCATCTAGGTATACCCGCCCAAAATGACCTTCTAACTCTGTAGGAAAGCTTTCTTTAAAATACACATCAATTAAGACTATTATAGATTTGGCATCATGTAAAATATTCTTTGGATTTAATCCTTTTTTGAGATCTATACCCTTTTCACATGCCCAAGCATATTCTTCTTTTCTCGATATCAATATCTCCTTTTGTGAATCATAAGGTTCTACTGTTGCGAAACCAATATCTTCAAATCCTAGTTCATGAGCTTTCTTAATCACATCATTTTTCTGCATTTAATTTTAAAACCTCTTATACAATCCTTATTAGAATCAGGAATTTTCTATTATAATAAAACCCGAATTTATAATGTTAATCTTTAAAAAAATCTGATAATTTTATAATTTGGGCTTTAAATTATTCAATTGGTATAATCAATTCCTCTTTATATCCTATTATTACTCTTCCAAATCCTATAAATATCTTATCAACTTCAATATCACCCGTATCAACTCTCAGGCAATCTAACGCCCTTAATTTCTCTTCTGTAGCAATTATTAAAATGTTTTTTTTACCAATGATTTTAAGTATCCGGGGGGTAAATTGTTTATTTCCGCGACCAAGAAGAAATCCTTGTCCTCCTATTGGTGAAACTATAATTTTAGCATCAGGATAATTTCTTAATAGATCTAGAATACTTTTTTCATTTAAATCTTGTCCTACAAGCTTACCATCATAAATTGCATCAATTCCAAGTAGAGTTTTAGTTAGGTTTAAATTATCTGTAATCGTTTTTACTGTTGTACCTGGCCCTAATAAATATAAGACATATGCTTGCATGTTTTCAATTATAAATTCAGCTATTTCTTGTTTATTTTCTTCTATAGTTCTCCCAATTTTCGAACCGGATTTACTAGGTTGTATGTATTGTAGAATTTTTGGAACCTTTAAGTATCCATATAATTCTGCTGTCAATATATCCTTTCGAAAAAGTTCTTCATCAATATCTAACACTTCCTGCTCTTGAGTTTCTACTTCTTCCTTTATAAATTTGTCAATTATTTTAGCGGCAGCTCGAGGGTTAAGTGCAAACACTGAACTGAACATCTTTACTCCTGTTGGTATTGCAACCACAGGTTTTTCTAATCCTATTGCATCAAAAATATCTCTTGCGGTGCCATCCCCCCCACAAAAGATCAATAATTCAATAGATTTTTGAATAATTTCTCTTGCTATCCTTATGGTATCTTCCGCTGTAGTAACTTCAGGAATTACTCCTATGATTTCATACTTAAATCCTTTATTTTCAATATAATCTGCGCCCATTTTACCAGGTGCTACGAAAAAGTGAATAAGATCCTTATTTTTAATATTCAAGAAGAATTGATGAATTCTATTAGGTACCACGGGTTTAGCACCCATTTGTAATGCTTTTTTAATTATATCGCCATCAGTTCCTTTAAGTCCGACAGTACCGCCCATGCCTGCTATTGGATTAACAATGAGACCTATTTTTTTCATTTCAATTTTCAATACAAATGAATAATTAAATCTATTTCTATATTTAATTGGTTCCTAAATATCATTAGATAAAGAGTAATATCTATATTTATTTATTGTTATCTTCTTATGTTAATTTAAAAAATAAAAAAAAATTATAATATGATACAATAAATCAAATTAGTTTAATGATTAAAAATGACTCAAAATTTTGAATTGAATTTAGGGAATTTAAAAATAGATCAAATGAGTTATGTTTATAAGGACATTAAAAAACAGGCAAAAAAAATGGAGGAGATATATAGTGTTCCTACTTTCGCCCAGATGGAAAACATTACTCATAAAGAAGCTACCTATCATGGGAAAGAAGTTACAATAATAATAGATTATGCGTTTAGTCGTCTACTTAACATACAAATTGAACTACAGCAGTGGAAAAGTGGAGATTGTCTTTTTAAAGAATTCATAGATCAAGGAAAAGAAGGACTTCATAGTATAGGTGTAT
>JAHLWT010000270.1 GCA_019057775.1 Promethearchaeota archaeon | reverse complement strand
GAGAAGTCGTAACAAGGTAGCCGTAGGGGAACCTGCGGCTGGATCACCTCCTATTATTTTATACGTTGTATACGTTTTTCTTAGGTAAATTCTCAATAAACTTACTTCCCTTTTTTCTTTGTAAGGAAATGTGGTACAAAATCAACTCTACATCTTTAAAAAACAAAAAGATTTTAATTATTAAAACTTCTAATAAAAGTTAAGCATATCAAAATACTGGGCCTGTAGATCAGTGGAAGATTGTAGGTTTCATTTTTGTACCCACCTTTACCGCTTGACTTGCATTCAAGAGGTCACGGGTTCAATTCCCGTCAGGTCCATTTTCATTCACCAATCTTTAAATTGAGTAAATCTGCCTCTTAATAATTATGATTATAATTGATTAAAAATTTAGATCTTAAAAATGAGAAATTTTATAATATCCATTTAATATTCTTAATTAGTATGAAGTTTTATGAAACATTATTATATGTAATTCTTTTTTTATTCCAAGCTACATCTGATGAAGCAGACAATTTCAACTTTATACTAGTCTTTTTTGGAGTGATTCTATTAATTATAATATTGGCATACATTTTTTTAACTTCAAAACAAGAATAATTTTCTACTTTTTTGAGGTTATAATTTTAATAACATCTTTATTTTTTAATTCGTAGCTTTCTCCTAATCTTTTTTTAGTTTTAGCATCAATTCCAAACATAAAATTTTCAGCTAATTCACTGTGAATCTTTTCTCTCACAAAATCTCTTAATTTTGTCCCCTTTTCAACTAAAAATGCATCTGGTAAAACATTATCTTTATTGTCTGAATAAGTATTGATATTTGAGACTGGAAAGACACAAATTTGATTTGCTATTATAAATGAGGCATGGTTTAATGCTTTTTGAATCCCAGTTCCTTGATATTTTTTTAATATTTTATCTCTAATCTTAGATAACATTTCTAATTCCTCTGGTTTCAATCTAGTTTTTTCACTAATTTCAAAATCGTCGGAGCCTGGAATGTATCTAATAGTCTCATTTTCGTGATACTTCCTTAAATATATTTCTGCTAAAGCGCTACAGGGGATCACAAAACCCTCTGTTTTCTCATTTAATTTAAATAAATTTTGTTCACTGATTTCTTTATCAATTTTGTTTGCGATTATTATAATTGGTTTTGAAATTTTTCTTAAGATTTTAGAAAATGTTAGGAGTTCTTGATCTGTCCACGTGGATGGATTCTTGTTAACTAAATTTGAATTTTTCAAGGATGCCATTATCTGAATTTTAGTTATCTTTACTCCTGAAAGTCTCTCAAATAAAGCCTCAACAACTTTTGTTTTTTCTGTCTGAATTCCTTTAGTAAATTTTGTCCAATCTGTTCTTTCAAGAATAGTTTTGAACCATAAGTCTATTTCATTTTCTAAGAAAAAAACGTCATCATATGGATCGTTTTGACCTGTTGAAACTAAGTTTCCCGTTTTATCGAGAGATCCCGTGATGTCGACAATATGAAGAAGCACATCAGCCTTAACTAAATCGCTTAAAAACCGGTTCCCTAAACCTTTACCTCTATGAGCATCGGGAACTAAACCAGCTACATCTATTAAATTTATTGGAATAAAACGGTATCCGTCAATGCAAATAGAATTTTTTGGGTTATCTGTTATGTTTAAATCTTTACAAACACATTTAGTTTTGACATATGACACTCCATTGTTAGGTTCTATTGTTGTAAACGGTATTTCACTAACTTTAGCATTTGTTAAACACGCAGCATTTAAGAAAGTAGTTTTTCCGCTGCTAGGTTTTCCAATAATCCCTATAGTAAATGTCATAAATATAATGAATTATAATCTCTTAAAATCATTCCTTTTTTTTCTGTGAATTAAATAGATGGTCTATATATGTCTTTAAATTCTTAAATGAATCTCCCTTTAAATTCTCAATTGAGACTTTTGTATTCTCAATATTCTTTTTATTTGATGATACATGAATATCAAACTCATCTCTCTTTACTTTACATCGATCTAATCCCTTTTGGTTTAAAATTAACTGATTTTTTTTTACGATCTCTAAAACTGGTATTGAATCATGTTTAACGTGAGGGATCTTTAATAAAAATGGTTCTTTAATTGAATTTACTCTTACAATACACTGACCCTCCTCTAATTTTGAGAGAAAACTTTTTTTTTCCACATCGAGATTCAACAATTCACACATAATATCTTTCTCTAAATGACTCTGAAATGATACTAGAACACCACAATTTGCCAATATTTCCTTACTTATATCAGGACGTGTAGCTAAAGCAATCAAACATTCACCAGTCCCTCTTTGCAATAGTGCAATATCTTCTAAATAAGTAGTTAATTTACTCTTTTTCATTAAATCTTGGGGGGCAAAATATTGAGCATCTTCAATACATATTAAATGTTTTATTCCATTGTAATTTTTTGCACCTTCTGTTAGATTTTTATCCCATAAATATTTCAAAATCATATTTAAAAAAAATAAAGCATCTTCCTTCTCTCCACCTAACTTGATAATTGAGCTCAAATCTAAAAGAACATCACTTTTAAAAAGTTTTAAAACGTCAATTTTATGATCACTATCAAATAAAACTCTCAATGGGCCTTGTGAAAATCTTCTTATTCTATTTTTAATGCTGATCAGTGTTTGACTTAACATAGGAATAATTTTTTTATTTTCTTTAAGATATTTATCGCATTGAACCTCAAAACCACTCCAATTTTGAGAATTTTTATCTTTGCAAACCATTGTTAATATTTCAACCAACACTTTTTCCATTTGAGGAGAAAACTCTGCATTTTCATCCAAAAATTTACCGCTCTTTAAAATATCAAATATTCGCTCAGCATGAATTATAGGTGTCATCTTTCCAGGGTTAAAAATGTTTATAGAGAAATTTTCTCCGGGCCATAGAATTAACAAATTATCTAATCTTTTTTGAAGGAAGGTATATTCCCCTTTAAATTCAACAATGAAAAAAGGGACATTATAAATTTTTTTGAAATTAATTATAAAATTTTGTAGAAAATTACTTTTCCCCGTACCTGTTGCTCCGCAAATAAACATATGTTTCTCAAGATCCTTAATGGAAAGAAGAAACTTGGATTTTTTAACTCGATCTTTTAAAATTCTACCAATGGAGATGTTACCTTTCTTAGAATTGAGTTTTGAAGGAATTTCAAGCTTAAGATTCTCCTTATCATTAAGACTCAATAAAAAAAGAACAATCGCGAAAAAATAAAAGGCATTAGATAGATTAAATATCAATGTAAGAAGAATAAATTCATCTTTTTTATCAATAAAAAACTCAGAATCACTAAATATAAAAAATGGTGTATTTAAAATAAGAAATATTGATGATAATATTAATATTAAAGAGGCTAATATTTTAATATGATTTAAACAATATCCTCTCTTTTTGTATCGATTAAAAATTAAATTAAGTATGAATGAAAATATACTTAAACCAAAAAAAGCAAGAAATAATATCATTTACAAATTATTTATTTTTTTATAAAAAAATAGTTTTAAAAACAGCAATTATTCTTTTAGAATTCTCAAAATCTGAGATACCTACTCTTCTTTTTAATTTACAAGTAAGTTAAGCATTGAAAAATCTCAATAATTGTTTTTTTTAAGATTTTTTTGTCATTCTTGGTCTATAATAGTATTTTTTCCATTTACTTTCTGCTGGTATATTCTTAAAAAAAAATCTAAAACAAAATAACTTCTTGTCTCTTAATAGAATTCAATTTTAAGATTTTCCGTAAAGTTTTTTAATTTTATGACTTAGAGATCTATATAAAGAATATATATTAAATATAAAATTAAAATTGAAAGAAAAATGGCACAATTATCCGGTGTTCCAATTCTCATTTTAAAAGAAGGAACTGAAAGAAAACAAGGAAAAGATGCTCAAAAGAACAATATTGCTGCTGCTAAAGCAGTAACTGAAGCTGTAAGAACTACATTGGGACCTAAAGGAATGGACAAGATGCTCGTAGATTCTCTAGGCGATGTAACCATAACAAATGATGGCGCAACGATTTTAGATACAATTGATGTTGAACACCCTGCTGCTAAAATGATTATAGAAGTAGCTAAAACACAAGATGATAAAGTTGGAGATGGTACTACTACCAGTGTAATTATTGCGGGAGAACTGTTAAATCTTGCTGAAGAGTTAATGGAACAATCAGTTCATCCAACTATTATTTTTAGGGGATACAGAAAAGCTTTATTGAAAAGCAAAGAATTACTCCAGGATTTAGCAATAAAAATCGAGATCGATGATACAAATACCTTATTGAAGGTTGCTGGAACTTCAATGAATAGCAAATTAATAGCTGGTGTGAAATCTCATTTTGCTGACATTGCTGTTAAAGCTGTGACTCAAATCAAAGAACAAAGGGGAGACAATATAGTAATCGACTTAGATCAAATTCAGATAATTAAAAAGGAAGGAAAAAGTCTCTTGGACACAAGTATTATTGATGGAATTATTGTTGATAAAGAAATTGTCCATCCAATGATGCCGAAATCGATAAGAAATGCAAAAATAGCATTAATTAGCGCATCATTAGAAGTTGAAAAAACTGAATTCGATGCTGAAATTAGAATTCAAACACCAGACCAGATAACTAAATTTCTTGAAGAAGAATCTAACATGCTTAGAAAACGCGTCGCAAAATTAAATGAAATGGGTGTAAATGTAGTTTTCTGTCAAAAAGGTGTTGATGATAAAGCTCAGAATTTTCTTGCAAAAGAGAATATTATTACTATTCGTAGAGTTAAGAAATCTGATATGGAAAAATTAGCTAAAGCTACAAATGCTAAAATCATCAACAATCTATTTGAAATTAATGCTAATGATTTAGGTAAAGCAGGAAAAGTAGAAGAAAAGAAAATTGGAGACGATAATATGATTTTCGTCTCAGAATGCGTAGATCCAAAAGCAGTAAGTATCTTAATTAGAGCTGGAATTGAACATGTCGTTGATGAAGCAGAAAGAATGTTACATGATGCTTTATCCGTTGTTAAAGCGGTAATTGAATCACCATATATTCTACCTGGTGGCGGAGCTTCTGAGATAGAATTAGCAAAACGATTACGTGCATATGCGAGAACCATTGGTGGCAGAGAACAGCTAGCTATTGAAATATATGCTAATGCTTTAGAGATTATCCCAAAAACCTTAGTCGAAAATGCTGGGTATAATCCTGTAGATTTAATTGTTGAATTACGATCAAAACATGAATCCGAAGATGGAAAATCAAGCGGAATTAATATTGATACAGGAAAACCAGATGATATGGTAAAATTAGGTGTTATCGAACCCTTATCTATTTTAACACAAGCTATCCAATCAGCAACAGAAGTTTCTTCAATGATTTTAAAAATTGATGATGTTATTGCTGCCTCTGGTTTATCAAAAGGCGGCGAGGATTAGTTTTTTTTCTAATTTTTATTTTTACTCTTTTTTTTCAAATTTATTTAATTTTTTAAATTGAGTTCCCCAAGAAAATTTAGAAAGAATCATGTCAGCTTGATTAGAATAGTTTGTAATATATAGAGCTGCTGCTAAGGCTTCAACGGAACTTAATTTTTCCCACTTCCCATAATTTGTTGGATTTGCAGCAATTAAAGGAGGTAATTTACGAGGATATTCAAAACTGCCCCTTTTTAGGCTCATAATTCCCTTCCAGGAACAATCTATTACAATTAATCCATATTTAGTCAGTTTTTCTCGATCATCAATTGTAATTTCTTGAAGGGCAAATGGAGTTAAAATTATTGATCCTTTTAAATTACCTCTAATTGATTTTATAATTTTTAGGAGATTCAACTTTTTCAATTTAAGTGCAGTACATTTTTTTGGATCACATTGATTATAATGAAGACAAAACAATTTAGATGATTCCTTAGCAGAATTAGAAATCGTCATATTCATGTGGTGAAAAATTTGCTGGTATTAATTCACTGTGATAAGAATGATTTTCGTTTTAACCATATTTAGAACTAGTAAGAACATTAATAGACTCAATAAAATTTTCTGTTGTCTGTTCTTTACCTAGTATTTGTAATATTGAGTAAATAATATTTCTTGATTCGCAGATAACTGGAATTCCCCCATAAGTTAGTGTGAACAAACCAATAAAAGAAATATCCTCAATATTTGTCATCTCTTCTGTAGCTGAAAAATTAATTTTACCTGAAGGACAGGTAATAAGACCATAAAAACTTTCTGCTTCATTGCCAGAAATTGCAATATAACATAAAAGATTCCCAATCGATGTTCCTATAGATTCTTCTTTCATTTTTTGGAATGCTACATTAGCATTAGCAGAAAACGCTTCAATGGAAATAGGTAAATTCTCCCCACTAACTTCACGAGCATCTAATGTTAACCCAGAGGGATTCACTAGTCCGAACCTTATGAAAATTGGGCTTTGAACTGAATCCAAAACTGTACTAATTGCTGGTAATAGATTTGAGGGTTCGATAGTCTCAGGTGCATAAGAAACAAATGGAACTTCTGACCCCATTCCAAAAAGATAAATTGCACTTCGAACTCTATCGCAAAAAATTTCAATTTCTTTCTCAGATTCGTCACTGCTTCCGAAAAACTCTCCTAATTTTTGTTTTAAATAATACATAGCAGTAGCTAAGTTATCCGCATCTAAAGGCCATTCTTTATGATAATCATGAACTATTGTTAAAAGAGTTTCATTAATTCTAATAGTAATTAAGCAAACTTTATCAAAATAAGAAAAGGAAATCACTTGATCTTTTATATTTAAATCTTCCCAATTTTCTTCGCTTGCAGAAAAAGCTGCTGACGCTAAACTTGTAATTTGGTTTGGATTTAAATCTATCTCACTTTTCCGACCAATTTTTGCGATTGAAAGACCGTTTTGATCACATAGAACTACTAAAACCGTTCCCTCTGACGCGCGTAAAATAGAAGTTAAATGTTTTATTAAAGAATCTCTTACACTCATTAATGAAACCGATTTTTTGTATTATACCATAAAATATATTTTTTGTATTAAATATTATAATTTAATTCTAACTTTTAATTCAATCGTATTTAAGATTAAATTGTTAACTAAAATGCTTTTTTATTTTCCAGTATTTTAAATAATAAATATAATAAAAGTATCATATTAAAAAGCGGGAATTGCCAAGTCTGGTCAAAGGCGATGGACTTAGAATCCATTCTTGTAGGAGTTCGGGAGTTCAAATCTCCCTTCCCGCATATTATTTGCTTTAAGTTCACTGTGTTTAATAGAAATATATGAAATACTAAAACATTTTAATTAAAAGTTTTAATTCTTACTAAATTCTTCTTCTTTTATACACCAAAAGAAAAATTTTAATGTTTATATTCTCTACAATTAATAATTTTAGAAGACTTCTAAAATTAATTTTAAAAAAATAGATAAAATAATAGTACCATGCTCCTGTAGTGTAGTCCGGCCAATCTTTCACTCTATGCAAAAGAAAGGGCTTGGCATGCTAGGCTTTCACCCTGGTGACCCGGGTTCGAATCCCGGCAGGAGCACCAATTATTTATCATTAATTTACCATTCCTTCTTAGTTTTAATAGAAATAATCTAAGAATAGAATATTATTCTATCTTGAACGCTTGTTAAGGATGGCGCAATAAGCCTTTGCGGGAATTGTCATAGAATGATTGGGGCGCATTACTTCGAAGAAAAAACATCAAGAAATCGTTGGAACCAAATACTCTCAAGAGGTAAGAAAGTTTTATGGAGAATTAAAGGAAAATATTAAAAATTTTAAATTCCCCGCGAGTATTTTGAAGCCGTATCCCTTTCTTAAAACTGAAAAAATTGAGATTGGATGGAAACCAAAATCCTATAAACTTAAACTTGATGAAAAACGCTTTAAAAAAGAATTGGAATCCATTAATTGGGAAGATTTTCTCAAAATTGGAAGTTACCAACAGGAGAACTTTTAGATCCCACGAAGGAATGCTCCCGAACCAATCCCCTCTACAAGCATAGAAAATGGCTTGAATGCATTTATAACAATAAGAAATGGTACTTAATTGATGGAAGAATAGCACGAATAACAAATACTTCTCAAACTAAAATAAATAATTGGGGGAAAAAACTTCAAATAAAAACAAGAGAAGAACAGGTCAAGCAAAATCTATTCTTCGATGGTAAAAATAAGGAATGTGGGTTCTGTCGTCAAGTTAAGCCAGCCAGCCAATTTACTTGGAGAGGGAAAAATGGAAAAAAGTACCCTAAAAGTGTATGTAAATCATGTAGGAACAAACAAAAGCGTTAGATAGAGAAAAAAAACCTGTAATAGAAATAATTAGCGCCCCGGGCATGGCACTCGTCTTGCTCAGAGATTGAACAATGAAATCGAACATGCGACCGCCCGGTTAACAGCCGGGTGCTCTACTTTGCCTACCACACCGAAAAACGGAAATGCTTCTAGCTGAGCTACCGAGGCGTAATTGATTTTTTTTTATTGATATATTATTTTATTAAATATAATATTTAGTTTTTTCTATAATAAAGAGAGAGAAGCTGAGGATTATTGAAAAATTTTTATTTTCTATTATTTATTATCAGTTTGAGTTGCGTAATAGATGAGCCATTTAGCCATTGCTTGAAAAGATTCGTTAATATTCAGATCTTGTTTCGCAGAGCAAAATACACATTGATTACATTTTGCTTTAGTTGCATAATCATTTGCGATATCAAAATCTACTTCATGACCCGAAAGATCCCATTTCATTCCCATGAGTATTATTGGAATGAAACCTGCTTTTTGTCGAATTATTTTAAGCCATTCAGGAATCTCTCGAAAAGTATCATAATCGCTGATATCAAAGCTTATAAAAGCTCCACTCGCGCCTTTACAATAATCTGGCAAGAGTTCACGGAACCTCCTCTCGCCGGCAAAATCCCAGAGTTGCATTTTAACTGCTTCTCCGGTATCGAGTGTTTCGGACTTCGTGTGAAATCCAGCCCCAATAGTCATTTTATAACCTTCCTCAAATTTCCCGGTACAATAGCGAGTTATCATTGCAGTTTTTCCTACGCCTCCTGCCCCTGCTACAATTACCTTAAATATCCATGAGCTCCGCATCTTATTTAATCACATAAAAATTCCAGCATAAAGAATAAGCATATTGTTAAATAATAAAAATATATCTTTAAATACTTTTTTGAGTGGAAAATTGGCGCCAATTTTATCACGAATATCAAAAAATTTAATTTCTATTTTAAATTAAATAAAAAGAAAAGTCTACTTATTTATAAAAGAGAACTTATAACTTAAAATTTAGATAAAAACTATTTAAAGAGTCAAAATAATAAAATGATATTGTTTTTGGAAAAGAATCTTGTTGAAATGAAAAAGATTTTTATAAGATTTAATTCTATTATTTTTTAGTACTCTATTTTAAAAAGTTTTAACAATTAAGGTTGTGATAAAAGAGCATTAAAGACGACGACATTTGTCCTTTATGTAGTTTTCCGAAAGAACTATGTATTTGTGATAGTTTAAGTGCCGATGATCAACAAATAATAATTTACAACGACAGAAGAAAATGGGGGCGAAAGGTAACTGTAATATCTTTTGTTGGGAATTTTGATGTAAACTTAAAAAGTATATTAACAAAAGCAAAAAAGAAATGTGCCTCTGGTGGAACAGTAAGAAATAATGAAGTTGAACTTCAAGGAGATCATCGATTTAAAATGAAGAAATTCTTGATCGATTTGGGATTTCCTGAAGAAAACATTCTTATTCAAACTTAGTGATTTCCAATATATAATTTTGAATTAAAGAGATTTTAATAGATATTAATTTAGATAATTTATATGGATTTAGTTATTTTTAAGGTTGTCTTTAGAGCATTTGAGCAATTTGAAAAAAAAAAGATTTCTTTAAGTTTCCAAAATATAGATTCTGAAAAACCAATCGAAGTATCTTCAGAATTAATTTCTAAATTAAGAAATTTAAGTGAGACCAATCAAGACACCGTTAACTTTCAAAACATTGAAGAAGTAATTCTTATTGGAAATCCAAAGGTAAATTATATCTTCAACTATTATCTGGTTATTTTATTTACGTTCAAATCAAGTGGAAAGAAACTAGGGTATTTAATTGGAAATGTTAAAAAATTAGGAGATCTCTTAATTGGTATTTGGCCTTTTAATATGAAAAATACAACTATTTCTCAAGAAAATGTTGAAGAAAGATTAGATGATATAATTAAAAAACCTCCTAACTATGATAAGATTTGCCTAATTTCTCAATAATAGAATTAACTTAAAGAGAAAAAATATTTTTTATAACGTATAATCTTTATTTTAGACAAGAAATTATTCAAAATTTAACTTTAAAAATTGATTTAATTCGTTTTCATAAGGCATCCCGGTTCGAGCGCCTAACTTCTGTATTTTTAAAGCTGCGGCTGCATTTGCATATTTAATTGATTTTTCCAAATCCCATTTTTTTATCCAATAAGCTACTGAAAATACCCCATTAAATGTATCTCCCGCACCAGTAGTATCAACTACGTTATTAACTTCAAAAGCAGGAATTCTTTTTTGAAAATCCTCTGTAGTAACAAGCGCCCCATTTTTACCTAATGTTATAACTACAATAGGTATTCCTTTATTGATTAAGTTTTTAGCAGCTTGCTCTACTGTTGCACTATTTGTTATCAATTTTGCTCCTTCTTTATTAGGGATCAGAATATCTGTTTTTAATAATATGGGCTTTAAATTATTCCACCCTCTTTGCGCTATCTGTGCTTCTAAGTCAATACTAATATTTACATTATGTTCTTTTGCTATGTTGATTGCTTCTTCTGTAAGTTTAGGATGAATTATTGTTGTGTGTAAAAGCTTTGATTGTGCTATATAAGATTTTTCTAAGTCAGAAGGTACTAACTTTGTAGAGTACATATGGGGTGATTGAATAATTGTTTTTTCCCCTTCTGCAATAAAAATAAAGTTTACAGGTGTTTTCATACCCGGTTTCTTGATGGTAAAAGATGTATCTACATTTTCCTTTTTAAGATCTTCATATAAAAAATCTGCATAATAATCATCTCCTAAAGCACCAATAAATCCACAAGAAACCCCTAAGCGCGCTATTGCAACTAAATAATTAGCTGTAACCCCACCTGGAAAATAATTTTCACTTATAGCATCTATTTTTTCATCAGGTTTTGGAAAGTGTGGGATTTCTGTTACCCAATCAACCACCATTTCACCTAATCCAATAACATCTATCTCTTCCATAAATATATCACGTTTGGCTAATAGATTGGAAAAAAAGTGGAAATTGATTTTATAAAAAGGAGTCAATTAAATATATATATATATTACCCTTCTATTTTTTTCATTGCTCTCTCTAATTCTTCGTTAATATTAACATCTCTAAAATCATATGCTGATAGTTCATATGAATTGGTAAAATCACTAAATTTTACTCTTCCTTTAATAATTATATCTTTACCTAAAATCTCTGATGATTTGCTTTCTAAAAATTTTTCAAAATCTTCTGGTGTCTCTTTAATCTGGGAAATCTTTTCAGTTTCAACACCTATGAATTTTTCCGCTATTTTGCCTATAAAAGTTGTTCTCAAGGTTCCAGTACCATCATCAACAATTAGATTTATTATCATACGAACTTCAGTCTCATCATTTTGACCACAAGAGCAATTTTCAACTTTTTTGAAACAGTTGGTGCAACCCTCATAAGTTGTAATTTTAGTAAGATCTTTAGCGATAAAACCCTTTACTTCTACAATGCCAGGAGTATTAATGTTGCCAATTTTAGAATAATTTCCTGAAAAATTCGTATTTAAATCTCTTTTAACAGGAATAATACTCTTCAAATTTTTTATTTCTAAATCTTTCAGTTCAAGAGTTGAGTCATTCATTAACGAAATCTCATTTCTATTTGAAAAAGAACTATACTTAATTAGAACATTACTCAAAACTATTCCTTGCCCATCTGATAAGATCTTTGAAAACTCTTCTGCTTGTTCCCGCCATAAAGTAACTCTTATTCCATCAGAATCATCACTTACAGTAAATCCTAACAAACTTACATTTTCACCGGATTTTAAGGAAATATTTTTTATATTGTCTATCGATGTAATGATTCCTTCAAATGAGACAACTCCTAGACGATTTTGTAATTCTTTAATATTCTTAATTGAGTCTCCATCTAATTCTAACTTTTTAGATTTTTTCTCTATTTTTGAGCTTCTACTACTATTCAAATCGACTGTTCTAGAATCTAATGTACTTAATTTTGGAGTTAAATTTGTAATAGAGATTATATCCCCGCTCTCAATTCCAACTAATTTGTCAGTATCATTATTCCAAAAAGCAATGCGAACAGATCCTGTTGAATCTAAGAGAGTTAAAGACCTAACTTTCCCCAATTCTCCATTTTTCCTTTCAAACTCTTTTAATGGGAAAATTTGGATGATCTTTCCTTCAATAGATACAGATTTGAGATTTAAATTGATATCCCTTATTTTAATTAACTCATCCTTTATTTTCGGATAATTTTTATAATCGACATCATCAGGAGATAGGATTACTTTTCCAAATCTTCCGATATGTATTTCAGTCCCTCCAAACTTTCCCTTTTTTGCATTACCATTAACAATTTTAACAAGTTCATTGTTTTTAAATTCTGGATCGTTAAAAATGCTTACTTGTTCATCCCAAAGCACTATTCGAACGTCTCCACTCTTATCATGCAATAAAAACGCTCCTACATATCCATCACTCCCGTCTTTTTTTTTAAACTTGTTCACATTATAAACATCTTTGATTCTTCCAAATAGCATAATATTTTTCATATTATGTGTAATATCTGAAATCTTTATTTCAATCTCTTTTAAAAAATCTTTATTTTCGCTTTTCACATCAACACCTAGCTCTTTTGCTATTATAAACAAAGCACCTTCATCCGAAATTAAACCTTTTAGTTCATTTTTCTTATCTTCTACTAAATCTTGAATTTCCTTCCGAGTTAGACCAGTACCTTCAATAATTTTGTTAATATAAATATCAGTTTTCATTTTTATCACACATACCAAAAATTATTTGATTTTAAAGATATTTTAGCATGGATTATTTAAAAAAAAAATTATTTAATTGTAATTAAAAAATATCTTCTTTTAAACTAAAAGAGTATTAAATAAAGGTGATTTTTCAAACTAAAAAAAAAATATTTTATTTAATTAAAATTAAGATGAAAAGATTCAAAATAATTCCTGTTATTGATATATTAAATTCAAAAGCCGTTCATGCAATTAAAGGCGAAAGAGATAATTATAAACCATTAAAATCATTCCTATTTGAATCCACTGATCCTATTGAAATTATTAAAGTTCTTAGTAATAATTATGATTTTAATGAGTTTTATATTGCGGATTTGGATTCGATCCTAAAAAAAAAATTAAATACAGAATTCTTAACCCAAATTAATGCTCTTGAAAATATCAAAATTATGATCGATCCTGGAATAGTTAGTGTTGAACAGACAGTAAATTTATCGAATTTTAAAATCAAATCTTTAATACTAGGGTTAGAAACTATAAAAAACTTCCAAGTAATTAACCAAAGTCTAAAAATTCTTGGTAATAATAAAGTGATTGTAAGCCTCGATATGTACAAAGGCAATATCCTTTCAAATATTGAGGAAATAAAGAACCTAAATCCAATACAAGTAGCTAAGAAAATTGAGATGTTAGGAGTAAAAGAACTAATTCTTCTAGATTTATACAGGGTAGGCTTAAAACTAGGTGGAATTCCATTATTATATATAGAAATTCTCCAAAACTCTATTGGAAGCATTTATGTGGGAGGAGGTATAAAAAATCTAGAGGACATTATACAATATAAGGAGAAAGGGTTTTCTGGAGCTCTAATAGCTACAGCATTATATGATGGAACAATAAATATTGAAGAATTAAAAGCAATTAATTAATCGATAAATATTACCCCTGTTCCTGAGACATTTAAAGATTTCTTACAAACTGGACATGTGTGTTTCATTCTTACCCAATCTGTAAGGTGTTCTTTATGAGCTTTTGCTTCGCATATAGGGCAACCAGTTACCTCATCAAAAATCTCAATATTTTTTCCACATACAGAACATTTAGTTTTGGATACTGTAGATATTTTAATTAGTTCTTTTTTAATATCTAGTGTAATTTTTTCGGTATTTTCCGCTGTTGGGTTAATTTGTTTTAGTTCATCTTTTGTATCAACACAGAATATTGAACCCTCAGTATCATCTTTCTTATTGCCAATCCAAACAACTTTACCTTTAAAATAGCTCGACCCTTGGTTTTCTAATATTAAATTCAATCTCCTTTCTTCCATCACATACGTTTGTATTACTTTAGTATATTTTAAATCTAAATTCGATGATAATTGTTTAATAACTTCTATTGGTTCTTTAAATACTTCCTCAGTAATATCTAATTTTGTAATTTCTTTAGGGGACATAATATGTTCAATATCTTTTTTTTTATATTTAATAATAATGATTTAATTTAAATTTTTATATAAAAATTAGAGACAAATTAAATGTTTTAGATTACTTTTATTCTAAATACAAAAAATATTGAAAATACATAATGAAATAACCTAAATATATTGAATATAAATTTTATAATAATGAAATAAAATTTTTTAATATTTTGCTGTATTTACATTAAATAAGATAAACAATGCCCCACAACAAAATTAATCTTTTAATCAGTCCTCGAACCATTGAGGAAGCGAAAATTGTAGTAAATCAAAATGTAGATTTTATAGATTGCAAAAATCCTGAAGAAGGATCGCTAGGAGCAAACTTTCCTTGGGTAATTAGCGAGATGAAAAATTTAATTCCTCCTGAAAGTTCTCAATTATTAAGTGCTACTATTGGAGATTTCCCAAATTTACCTGGTTCAGCATCTTTAGCAGCATTAGGTGCAGCAGTTTCTGGAGCAGATATAATAAAAGTAGGATTATTGGGCCCCCGAAACATAAAAGAAGGTATTAGATTAATGAAAAAAGTTGTAAAAGCCGTAAAAGGTTATAATGAAAAAATCCTCGTAGTTGTTGCCGGATATGCTGATCAAGTTAGAATGAGTTCTTCACCAAAATTCATGTCTATTCCTTCAATCGCCGCTAAATCTGGATCTGATATTGCGATGCTTGATACTTATATAAAAGACGGCAAAGGTTTGTTCGATTTCTTGAATGATGATCAATTAATAGAGTTTACAAATAAAGCCAAAAACTATGGTCTTAAAGTTGCTTTAGCGGGGAATTTAATGAAATGGAATATAATAAACTTGAAACGAATATCCCCAGATATTATAGGAGTAAGATCAGTTGTATGTGAGGATTATGATAGGAATAACGGGGTAATTAAGGAACATCTTATTCAAGAGTTAAAAAAAGAATTGTATAAATAAATCCAAGATTTAATAAATCTCTTGTCTATCAAATTTAATTCAAGATGAAATATTTAATTTCATTTAATAAACTTATTTTCTTATTAGTTATTTTTTTAATTATGTATGAAAAAGAGCTTGGAATAATTGGAGTTGGAAAAATCGGTTCAGGACTTTTAAAGAGGTTAATTTGTACAAACACTATTGAAAAAAATAAAATAATTATTTATGATGTTGACGAGGAACGCCTTAAAGAACGTTCTCACAAATATGATGTAGAATCTGCAAGAAATAATCTAGAATTAGTTAAAGCTTCAAAATTTATATTAATAGCAGTACTTCCACAAGTAATTGATAAAGTTTTACATGAAATAGGTTCAACTATAACAAGAGAACAAATTATAATCTCAATTGCAGCAGGAGTTAAGTTTATTCATATTAATAAATTTATTGATAAAAGCGTAGGATTGATAAGGGTTATGACAAATACCCCTGCACTTATAGGTGCTGCTGCTACAGTAATTGCTAACAATAGTAATATAACTGAGTCAGATTTAGAAATTGTTAAAAGAATTTTTAATGCTGTTGGAATGGTAGTTGAATTAGAAGAAAAACATTTAGATGCCGTTACGGGATTATCAGGAAGTGGTCCTGCTTACATTTTTATTATAATTGAAGCTCTTGCTGATGGAGGAGTAAAAATGGGCTTACCTAGAGATATCGCGCAAAAACTCGCAGCCCAAACAGTGTTGGGCTCAGCTAAATTATTATTAGAAACGAATAAACACCCCGGAGAATTGAAAGATATGGTTGCTACACCTGGAGGAACAACAATAACCGCTATTCATGAATTAGAATCAGCAAAATTGAGAGCGACATTAATAAGTGCTGTAGAAGCGGCTACTATAAAATCCAGGGAGTTAAATTCTGCAAAATAGATGATTTAACTTTTATTACATCTTCTTTAAGCTGATCGGTTTTTTTTCAGATATAGAAGTCATTGAAATTTTAATTTGGGGAGTATACGATTCAAAAACGTCTAACACATCTTTTACCTTATAATTTTTACATATTGCATAAACAGAACGCCCTAATTGATTCATACTTGCTCCTATAATATTTAGGTTGTTTAAATTTCTTATCAGCTCTTTAATTTTTGGCAATTCAAGGAGTTCAAGGATCTCTGTTGTTTCAACAAATGTTAAAGATTCTCTAATGAAAGTTTTAATATTAGGGTTTTGTAATAATCGGTTTAAAGCTCTTTTACCTGCTTTCTTTATCCTTAAATTTAAAACAGGATTTGTAAGGATACTTTTTGTATGAATAGATCCAAATGTACCACATACAATTTGAATCTTTTTGGTTATTTTTATTCTCTCTGAAACACATGGATATCCTGGTTCTTTTAACATGCACAATCCTCCACTTAACTGCCCACAAATTGTCCCTAAACCTGTTTTATTTTCTACTTCTGCAATATGAGCTATCTTTCCCTTTTCTTGATAAGACAATTTTAAATCGAGCAAGTAATCCAAACCAAAAATAGTCCCTAAAGCTCCAGAACCACTAGCACCATATCCACATCCTACGGGTAATTTAAAGGAGTGATTGATTCTTATATTGAACGGCTTTTTAGTAAGATTTTTAACATAATCTACAATGTAATATGTAGTTTCAGCTGAATGATCATATCTTTTATTGTTGATAAAAATTTCAACATCAGTATTCTCTCTTTTTTTCTCGAAATATAGCATGTTAATTTCTGTTGTTCCAAGTGTGCTCACATTAAAACCAGCACCCCGAGAACCTATCTTTACAGGATTTTCAATTTTAATACCATTAACTTTATCGACTATCTCGAAAAATCCTGATATTCTGTGTGGTACTTCAACAATTATTTTTTTTTTCTCTTCATTCATGAATCTTATATAACTTAATTTATCTAATCAACTATATATTATTACAAAGAAAATTTCAATGAAAATATTATGAGAAGAAATTTTGTTATAAAGTTGGGAGGATCTCTACTATTTAATGAAGATTTTACAATTAATTCACCAAAAATCGAAGAATTTAGCAATATTCTGAAAAATAATAAAAACTCAGGCAGCAATATTATTGTTTGTGGCGGAGGAATAATAGCAAGAAAGTATATAGAAGCTGTTAGGTCTTTAAATGGAAATGAAGCGGAGTGTGATATATATGGGATTGAATTATCAAGGATCAATTCAAAACTATTAATTTCTTCTCTAAAGGAGCATGCTTTTCCCCTAGTTCCAAAAACAATTGAGGAACTCTCCACTGCAATATTATTTAATAAATTTATTGTAATGGGGGGATTACAACCAGGGCAATCTACGACCTCAGTAGCTCTTGAAGTCGCAGAATTCATAGAAGCAAGGGAACTGATCATTCTAACAGATGTTAAAGGAATTTATGATAAGGACCCAAAACGTTTTGATGATGCTAAACTATTCAAACACATTACATATACTAAATTACAGAAGTTGATCATTGAATCATCTAGTTATAAACAGGCTATAGCCGGAGAATATCGTATTTTTGATGCTGTTTCTTTGCAAATTTTAAAACGTAGTAATATTAAAGTAATTGTAATGTCTGCACTAGAGTTGAATGAGTTTAGGAAATATTGGAATGGGAATGAAGATATAAATGGAACCATTATATCAAAAGAATAAAGATCTCATAAAATATTTTAACTTTCGTTTTTTAATTTAATTAAAATAATATATTTGTTATTAAATTAAAAATGTCTCAATCTTCATGGAAAGATCAAATAAAAAAAAAATGGGGCCCTCATAGCCATTGTCCTATTTGTAGTAAAGCGATGCCAACAGATAAAAAGTATTGTAGTCAACCTTGCCGTGATAATTACCTTGAACAAGAGAGGAAACAAAAGAAAAAAGGTAGATTCCAATGCATTTTTTTAATCGTAATGATGGTTGTGATGTTTTCAGTCTTGTTTTTACCAGGATTGCTCGTGTAACAAAAATTAATCTTGAATACGATTCTAAAAATTCATCTCATCGGAGGATTTTTAGTTCAGATCTATTGAACTCATTTTATTAGTATTTAAATTAATATATTTTTCATTTTAAAAAAGAATGCAGGGAGTGGGAATCTCGAAAGTCTGAGGAAACAGACTATTTTCGAACCCACGTACTCCTGTGAGACCGGATATCCCATCAGAGTTTGCTTAATTCAACGGAAAATATATCTATCAGATCTTGAGTCCGGCACCGTTGACCAGGCTTGGTTATCCCTGCCTAATAAGTTTGAATTAAGAAATTTTAGTTTTGTTTTACATTATTAAATAAACTTTCATTAAAAAAATTATTTCTTTAAATCACAATCAAATCTAACATAATAAAAAATTTATTGTATGAGATATCACTTTGAAAAGGATTTAACTAATATTTGGCCAAAAATTCCTTAGTTTAAATTAATCTTAT
Source organism: Promethearchaeota archaeon (assembly GCA_019057775.1). The sequence goes on along the minus strand of JAHLWT010000270.1, from coordinate 2,520 downwards.
TATTCTATAATACTCTCCAACGTATTATTAATGAAATATATCAATGGTTGAATTATCTCTTCCTCACTTATTTTAGTTTTCAAAAACAATAGCAATAACACCGGTAATTTAAGAATAAATGAAGCTCTTTCCGAGATGATAGTACTAAGTAAATTACTTTTAACGCCAAAAATATTATAGGATGTCGTTGGTGATTTCACACTCTCATAAATAGGGGGACTTCCTAGAGTCACATTACCAATCCCCATATCTTCTTGATCTGAAATCATTAAAAGAAAACTCTTATGTAATTTGAAGAGCTTTAAATAAACCGAAAAACTGCCTATTTTTTCATTTTTATCAATTATTAAAGCCATTTTTAAGATTAACACTCGTTTGTAGTATATTAATATTAAAGTGATAATAATAGATTAAGGATTAATCAGATGATAAGATTACGTCAGATATCCTTTGTCTTCTAATATCAAAATCATGATCTAGATGAATTGTTATACAATGTTGATCTTTATTTTGAAGATTTTTATGAATAAAACTTACAGGCACTACAGGTAATTCTGATGATGATACATAATTCTTAGGAATAGGAACAGGGATAATAGCTTCGCAACGATCACAATTTACTAAAACTACTTTTGTATTAGGTGACTTAACCAACTTTATTCTTTCCAATACATCATTTGATAAATTAGAAGCATCTAAGGTTAATTTTTCTTTTTTCTTGGGTGCTACCGGTATTACAGGGATTTCTAGTTCCATATCCTCTTCAGATAAATACTCTTCCTTTTTTCCTTCCAATTTTAGTTTTGTAGTAGTCTCTGTCTTGATATCTTTAATCAAATTTAAATCCTCCTTAAATTCTGGTTTAAAAGTTGGTGTTTCTATCATATCCACATTTTTTAATGGAAGCTTAAGCGGAAAAAGAATAAAAAGAATATTAAGGAAAAAAATTATAAAAATTATAATTATGATTATTAACAAAATGCTCTCTCCCTCTCTTAAATTTGAAATAGATTGAGGTAACACTAGAAAAATACAGATAATATTAATAATAACATTGAACAGTCCAATGATCAAAAAATGGCGTAAAATTTGGTCTTTATTAAATTTTTCAAATCTATTTTTCATTATTTTATTTATACGACCTTTTTCCGCCTCATCTAAATTATTTTTATGCATATAATCTCACCATTTTATAAAATTTACGAACTCTTTAGATATAACGATCATCAAGATTTATAAAAAATTTACGTATTTTTTTTTATAATAGTCTTAACACTAATTTTGTATAAATGTACAATCCTACAATTACTGATGTAAAAATTTTTTTAGATTTATTGATTAAATTGTTTGATTATAGGATCCAAGTTGTGATATTTTATGTAAGGGTGTGAATATAATCAAAAAAAACTCACTTTTGAAAGAAGATAAATAATTAATTTGATTAAATAATTACTAAACACCAAAAATTTGTCTTAATTCACCATAAATTTTCGATAGCTCAGATATTATTTGTGTATTATTCTGTTGAAGATAATAATTAACATAGCCAACTAAGCCTTCACTATCTTTTATCCAGTCTAAAAAAGCTTTGATTTCACCTTGTAATTGAGGATCTACACTCCCTCCTCCACCAACAGGAGCATCCCCACCAGTTGAGGCAGCCTCAGCCATTTGAGGTTGAGATCCCCCTAATTGAGCATTTACATCCATATATGCTGCCTCTGAGCTCATTGTCCCCAGGGCTTTTTGAACATCCATCGCAGCACCCCTACCGTCTCCATCGGGACCTACATAAACAATTAATTTATGTTCATCATCCTTTGCTGCTACAATAGATCCCTCACCTTTATAAGACATAGCAACTAATCGTTCAGCTTCCATCTGCAATACTGAATACTTAACTCCTGATACCATAATAAATCGGGCACCCTGACCAACCCAACTTGATACTACTCTGCCTACATCTGCACTAATATCCCAATTATCTGTAGAATAAATAATTTCTTTACCTTTGAGAACTGCTCCTGCTATTATGTTAGGATCATTTTGCATTAAATTATAAACAGCGGTTTCCGGAGTTTCTGGCATTTTTTTTCCTCTTTATTATTGTCAAATTCCTAAAAGTCATTTACCTATAAAATAATTATATACTAATTTTTTAAAAATCTATCGATAACATAATTTTAATCAATATTTTTCTTTTTTTTACCTTGATTCTCCCGAATTTTGATTTATTATTAGTCTTAACCAGATCACTATTTTTTTTATATTATCTTTTTCCTCTGCTTCAAATTAAACCATGTTATTAATAAAAAGTTTATGATAAATATCGATTATTTTTGAATATTCTATGTGAATTTTAAGACTTAGAGCATTCTTAAATAATTTTCCACAGATGGGACAACTTGGAGATTTTTTTAATGATATTTCTCGTGGTTTTTTAACCATATTTCGAAATATTTTCTTAATAATAATATTACTTCCGGAACTCCGACAAAAATACTTCATCAATCTTCCATG
>JAHLWT010000269.1 GCA_019057775.1 Promethearchaeota archaeon | reverse complement strand
AAAACGTAAGGATTGATATTATTAATACGAACGCACTTCTTATTTGTGAATATTTAAAATTGATGTCTCTATAAGCCGGATTCACTCTCCATATATCTAACAAATTCGAACGAGTGTCCGAATCTTCGTCTAAAGTAGAATTATTATTATTATTATACATCGCACACATATTACAGCACCATTTTATTTATTTTTTAATTAATTTTACTTTTGATAAATCCTAAAAATTCGGATATATTTAAATAAAAAATGTAATCGTTCCTTTTTTCACCAATTTTAAGTATTAAATTATTAGAATTAATAATTACTTAACCTCCATGCTTTGTTGCCATCTATTAAATCCTCTTCAATTATTTTTGAGTTATTTAATTCAATCAGTTTTGCCTTTATCGCAATTGCTTGTTCCATATTTGTTATTCGATGATTGTTAATTATATCCAGAATAGTCTGATATTCTTTTGATAATAGCGCAAGAACCTGCTTATCTGGGAGGCTATAAGTTTCAATTGTGTTGTCATAAATAGATCTTGAAAACTTATTCGTCATAGAGAAGTCTTGAAACTCCATGCTTGAAGTAGTTATACTTACACCTCCCTTAATTATGAACGTCTTTACATCAATAACTCTGTAGCGGGGATTTACTCGCCAAATATCCAAGTAGTCGTTATTGTCGCTAAATTTACCTGATTTTTTCTCATTTTCATCAGAATTATAGCTTTTATAACCCACATCTTTTGACCTAATACCATTAACATTCATTTACCATTGACACCTTTTTTTTCTATATGCTTTTCTAATTAGTTTATTAGTTTTTTTAAATTTTTTTTTAGCTGACTTTGCTTCTTTAAAGTCCCCTAATTGTTCGTGCAAATAAGCAATATCTAACCATGGATTATGACATGGTGTCAATTTAGTTTTAATTGATGTTGAGTATATAGATTTATAGAAAGCGTCTAATGCGCGATGTTATAGTTTTATACCTTTATATATTAGACCAATCTCACTCCACAACATACTCAATAATTTATCCCTAGAGATTGGATAATAACCGAGTATCATTTCCTCAAATCCAAGAAAATCTCCAACCCTAAATTCCTCAGTAAAGTGAATCAATCCCTCAAATATCTCTTTAGCTTTAAAATAAAATCCCGATTTGCGATAGGAAATACCGAGTTGTAATAGTAATTCATTTCTTAAACCTAGAAACATTAGACGGTGAGATAAATTCACTAAATCAAATTTTATGTTAGTGGGGATATATATTTCAATAGCGTCCAGTGCTTTTTCCATATTTTTAATAGCCTTATCGTACTCATCATTGCAAAAATAATCAAATCCACGATATCTAAATTTATTAAAACTATCTATCGCATCTGATTCTTCTGAATTTATCCTTAATTCTTCGTACATTTTTTAACCTCATAACATGTCACTCCTCCGTTCTATTTAAATAACTAAAAATTTTAGGTTAAATTTTTAGAATTCTATTGTTATATGAGACATTATATGGGGAAAAAATATATTTCTAAATATGTAATTTTTTTAATCTTTCCAATAATAATTTTCTCTATAATTATATTTCATCTTGTATATATTGATTTTCCAAATATTATCCCATTTATTACAGGCGTGGATCTGTCAAATCCAAGAATGTTTTTGAATACTATTCCTTATTACTTTATGATTGTTTTAATATTTATATCATTATTAATTGTTTTTCTAATTTGGTTTTATATGAAAACAAATTGGAAAGGTTTTTGGCGATTCGTAGGATTTCTAAGTATAATAATATGTTCTATTTTTGGTTTTGCAGCATCTATTGATTTTTATCTTATTTATCTTACGAATAATCCAATTGATCCTTTACCAGAAACAACAGCTATACTATTAGAAAGATCTTTTATTATAGGTCTCTTATTTATCATTTGTGCTATAGTTGGTTTGGGAACAGCATATCTAATTTATAAACATATTTATAAAGAATTTTTAAATATGCTGTTGAAGTGGGGGTTCCAAGAGATCGTAAAATAAAACCAAGACAATCGAGATATAAGAAATATTTTTTAATATTATGTACAAATAATTTAAGTGCTCTCTCCTTAGCAGGATATCAAATTGAAAAAATTAATATAAAAATGAGAGGAAAATTTAAGGATATGAATACATATATATACACATACAAAGGATAAAAATAATTTATGCTATAAGTGAATTTCCAATAGTAGTTGAAAATTTTTAGCTTAGAAATTAAAATTTAATAAAATAACTCAAACCAATAAAAAGATATATTGACAATAGAGAATTTATGTCAGATTTAAAATTTAAGGAACACACGAAAGAAAAATTGGAGGAGATCAATTATTACTATAAAACATGGTTTAAAATAGTAAAAAGACAGAAAAGTTATATTATTGATACTTATGCTGGAACTGGCTATGATTATATAGGTAGTGAAAAGGTTTTAGGTTCTGCATTATTAGCAGTTGATTTATTTAAGACAGATATATTAAAAAATCTTAAGATAATCCTCATCCAAATTAATTCTGATGAATACGATTTATTAGAAAGAAATGTAAAAGAATTCATTTCAAAAAATAATTTAAACATTTCTCCTAACAAAGATATAAAAATCCATAAAAAAGATTGGGTGCTAGTTATTGATGATATTATAGATAACACAAAAGATGGTATTAGTCTATTCTTATTAGATCCTTATGGAAATAAATCTATACCTTGGAATAAATTAAAGGTTTTAGTTTCTCAAGGTAAAAGCGAGTTTGGTTATAAAGAAAGCGGTATCGAGCTATTAATTAATTGGTCATGGCATGCAACAAGAAGATTAATAGGAAAGTATTTTAAAGATAGATTGAATCACACAACGGAAGAAAGAAAAGAATTAGAGAATTTAGATAAATTTTTTGGTTCTATAAAATGGAAACAAATAGTTAATAAGTATGACCCTATTATCTTTGATGAAAGAAATGATAAACAAATCAGAAAATTGGGAGATGAGTTAGTACTAGAATATGTAAAACCTTTCTTTGAATTCTTTAGATATATATGCATCCATCCAATATATGCCCGTGTAAAAACTAAAGAGAAAGGAATTAAAAGAAGAGGAAAAATAGTCTATTATCTAATTTTTACTTCTAATTATATTGATGCTCCAAAAATTATTGGTAAAAAATTTAAAGAATATATAAATAAGAAATATTATCTTCCAAAAAGTCAGGTCGATTTAAGTAAATTCCTTGGAAAAACTACACCAATAAAAAGTCCAACAAAACGAATTACAATAAATAATAAAATAAAGAATTTGCAAAATGAATTGAAGGCTAAGTTATCTAACAATTCAATAGCAATCTTAAAATTTTTATATAGAAGGCGTTCTCAAGATTATGGATGTTTTGATTTTGTTTTATATAATGAATTCAACATTGATGAATTTGATTCAGAACTAAATTTTTTATTAAATAATGACATATTAAAAGAAAGGGAAAGGAGATTTAAATCCGGTGGTGTAGGTAAATATTATTATTTATTTCATAGAAAATTAGTAAATCGAAATGATTATTTATATTTTAATGAAAAAGTATTTCTATTTAAAAATGGAAAATATATAGAGATTCAATTAAATTAAAGATTTTTAATTGGAAAAAGACAAATTCTATCCAATAAGACAGAGGAAACCAATAGATACCATTTTGGATTTATTATTTTTCTCATCCTCAATGTCTAATTGATAATGCATTAAATGGATAATTAACTCTACCTGAATTACTATCTGGAATGATTGATAGTTATAGAACATCAAGAGAGCTTTTAAGCAATTTAATTCCAGGATTTAAAAAAAATTATTTTCTTTTAAAATTTCCAGAAAATATTCCATTAAGATTATTATTTGAGTGGTGACAATAAAAAGTATCAATAAACAATGGATTTATTGAGACAAATGAAATCTTCTCCCACAATTTTAATAATAGGCAGTAAGGCCTTTCACTTTTATATCATTCAATATCATCATTTTTACGATTGATTCCTTCCATTTAATTCTAGGATGATCATATAATTTCTCGTAATAATGATAAACATGCTCAAATTGCATTTTTGGGTAAAGATGTTTCAGAAAGTCTTTTACATCTCCTTTTCTTAGGTCAATAGGAATGTATTGAGTCTTTAATAGACCAATCCAAATAGTACCAATGTCTCTTTCATAATTCAAGAGCGGTAAGTGAGACTCTAATTTCTCGATTAATTTGAAAGGAGTAGAATCCAATAACGGTTCAATACTAATTGATGTATTAAAACCTTTGCTAGTAGCATATTTAAGTGATTCTAATCTTTCTTCGAATGAAGGAGCATTAATTTCTAAAACTTTTAATAAGTTGGAATTAGTAGAGCCAATAGTAAATCTAAATGTCATAGCTTCTCTATAGTTTTGAAATAATTCGCATAGAGATTTTACCACATTAAGAAATGGTTTTAATGTAACTAAAACCGTATTTCCAGAATCTAATAATTTCTTTAATACTATTGTACAAGCTGAAAAATATGGTTCATCAATAATAATATTATGAGATGTTGGAAACATTATATCATAGGGTTGTAAACCTTTCTTTCTAACTCTACTATAATTTTTATTAACTACACTCCAATTTATTTCCATGTTTTTCCATGTCTCTTCAATACACCTTTTATAATGTTTTGCAATACCTTTTGCATAGCAATAAAGACAATATGTGCTGCAACCCTTTATGCAATTAACTTCTTTTTTAGCCCACTCTCTAGTACCCATTTTAATGTTTGCTAATAAACTCTTCTTCTCGATAAATGAAGCAGATACTTCCAACTTTAATATATAATCAGTTTTAAGATATTCACTCTTATTTTTGTCCTTAACTGAGTAATTAAAGGTTTTAATAGTCATTGATTTCATTCTTCTATAAATTTCTAATTATCCTTCATATTAATATATATTAGGACTCTCTTGTATTTTTTATTTCACTTTCTTCTTATATTATCTCGTCTTTATGGAACATATACATATTTTAATAAATGAAATAACTTAAAATTATTTCATTTGTAATTAGTGTTATTAATATTTTCATTGAAAAATATAAATTATAGTAATATTAGAATATGTTTGCAGAAATTTTATTGTAATATTAAGAAGTAGAATAAAACCATGTAATTTTTCAGAATTTCAAAATAAATTTAAATGCTTAATATATTTAGGAATATCTGAAAGTAGATTTTAAAAATTTCCTTAGAAAGTGGAATCTAAGAGCTCGTTTTCAAGAATTTCTTAATTACAGAAAGCTTATTTCGTAAAAATCTTTCTTTTTTTCGAAATAACTCATTATGGGTTTTAATTTTAAATTTATATATTTTTCAATGTGTTGTTTAATTTCTTCTAATTGCTTTTTGTCTAAAAAAATGGGTATTTGCAAATGTTAGTTCTTAGATTTAAATGTTTCCACGACCTTTTTTCTTTAAAGAATCCTAAAGTATTGGTTCCAAATCTCCATGTAGTTTCCGTACCACTTATCTAACCTCAGAAATTTGTGTTTGAAATA
>JAHLWT010000268.1 GCA_019057775.1 Promethearchaeota archaeon | reverse complement strand
TAAAGATTTTTAATTTAGTATTCATTATTTAAATTTTAAAATACACTCAATTTATGATCATAAAAAATTTTTATGATTTGGAATCAATATAAACTAAAAATTTTAATTTTTTGTTGAATTTAAAATCTTATAAGAAAAATTGATGTTAAAATATTAATATTTTTAAACTTATATCATAGACGAAGTGAATGAATAATTATGAGTGAAGAAAAAAAACAAGAAGAACCAAAAAAGACTACTCACAAAGAAAAAATCATTGGAATAGACCTCGGTACGTCGAATAGTGCATGTGCGATTTTAAGTGCTACAGGGTCACCAGAGATTATACCGGCTGCTGAAGGTCGTACAGTTGGAGGAAAAGCTTTTCCTTCATACGTTGCGTTTGATGAGGGCGGTCGAAAAATTGTAGGTGAGCCCGCTCGTCGGCAAGCTGTTTCAAATCCCGATGGAACAATTACTGCTATTAAGCGAAAAATGGGTACTACATATAAGGCTAAGCTAAAAGTTGGCGAAAAGTGGCAGGAATTCAGTCCCGAAGAAATATCAGCTATGATACTCAAGAAAATTAAAACTGATGCTTCAGCTTATTTAGGAGAAGAGGTTAAAAAGGCTGTAATTACTGTGCCTGCTTATTTTAATGACGCTCAAAGAACGGCTACAAAAAATGCAGGAGAAATAGCAGGATTAGAAGTAGTTAGAATGATTAATGAGCCAACTGCTGCATGTTTAGCATATGGTTTAGATAAGGATACAAAAGATAAATTAATGAAAATTTGCGTTCTGGACCTCGGGGGCGGTACGTTTGATATAACCATAATGGAATATGGATCTGGCGTCGTTGAGGTATTATCTACAGCAGGGGATACACAACTTGGCGGAACAGATATGGACAATGCCATTATTGACTGGGTTGTTGAAGATTTTAAAAATAGGGAAGGAATTGATTTAAAAGGCGATAGTAAAGCGATGATAAGGATTAAAGATGCGGGAGAAAAAGCAAAAATAGAGTTATCAACGACTTTAAGTACCTCAATTAATTTACCATATCTTAGTCAAAAAGAAGGAACTCCTGTTCACTTGACCAAGGAACTTACTAGAGCAAAATTAGAATCTCTAATAGAACCTACACTTAGACGATTAGATCCTATCATGCAACGAGCAGTATCTGATGCAAAATTATCGCCTATCAATATTGATAAAGTCTTATTAGTTGGTGGCCCAACAAGAATGCCATCGGTTCAACAAAGATTCAAAAAATTTTTTGGCGGAAAAGAACCGGAACATTCAGTTGATCCTATGGAGTGTGTAGCAATTGGAGCCTCTATTCAAGGGGGTATAATTGCTGGAGATGTTGAAGACCTTCTTCTATTAGATGTGACACCACTTTCTTTGGGCGTAGAAACTCTTGGTGGAGTATCTACTAAATTGATAGAGAGGAACTCAACTATTCCTACAGAAAAAAGTCAAGTATTTAGTACAGCAGCAGATAATCAACCAGCAGTAACCATCAATGTTCTCCAAGGAGAGAGAGCGATGGCAAAGGATAACATATCATTAGGAATGTTTCATCTCACCGGGATTCCACCCGCACCTCGAGGAATTCCTCAAATTGAGGTTAAATTTTCTATTGATGCTGATGGAATTGTACATGTCAACGCAAAAGATCTAGGAACAGGGAAAGAAACAGGTATTACTGTTACTGGCGCTCAAGGCTTAACTCCTGAAGAAATCAAAGAAAAAGTTCAAACCGCTGAAGAATTTGAAGAAGAAGATAAAAAGGTAAGAGAATTGATTGAAGTGAAAAATAGTGCTGATTCAATGATTTACCAAACAAAGAAACTGATGGAAGATAATAAAGATAAAATTCAGGAGAATGAAAAGACCGAAATAGAAGCCGCAATAAAATCATTAGAAGAAGATATAAAAACCGATGATGTTTCAAGAATAAAATTGGGACTTGAAAATGTACAAAAATCGATGCATGGTTTTTCCCAGAGAATTTATCAAACCCAAGCTCAAGACCAAGTATATCAACAAGCTGCCGATCAAGCACAGCGTGCTGCTAGTGGAATGGGTGGTGTTCCTCCAGGCGATATGGGAGGTATTCCTCCAGGTGGTATGGGAGGTGCGCCTTCAGGAGATGCGGGAGCCGGTGGGGCGTCTTATAAGTCAGAACAGGATAAGAAGAAAGACAAAAAGAAAGTCGTGGACGTCGAGTGGGACGAATCCGACGAATAAGATATTCTAGTTAAATTTTTTATTTCTCTTTTTTTAAAATACTCATTTTTTGTTTAAAGAAAAACCGGATAATTCTCTTAATTTAAATAGGTTAGTATTAAATTTGGTTTTAAATCTGAATACCTAAAAGATAAATTTTAGAATTAATTTTAATTACTTGAATTTTAAACTTATTTCATTATACTAAGAGACTTAAGAATTATGAGTTCTGGCAACAAAAGGGATTACTATGAAGTTCTTGGTGTGAGCAAAGATGCTAGCCTAAATGATATTAAACTTGCATACAGACGCTTAGCAAGGAAGTTACACCCGGATTTGAACAAAACAGATCCTAAAGCAAAAGAAAAATTTATTGAACTTCAAGAAGCTTATGAAGTTTTAAATGATGAACAAAAACGACAAAACTATGATCAGTTCGGATTCGGTGGAGTCCATGTCAATATGAGTGACATCTTCAGTGGAGGAATACCTGGAATAGATGAATTATTAAAAAGTATATTTGGAGGAATTGGGGGATTCGGAGGATTTAATGATTTCGGATTTGGAGGGTTTGGTTCAAGATCAAGAAGACGAGCAGCACCGCGTAGAGAAGTAGGACAAGACATTGAGGATCAAGTAGAGATTACTTTTGAAGAAGCAATGTTTGGGGTAAAGAAGGATGTCCCTATTGAAAGGTATACTCCTTGTGATGAGTGTGAGGGAACCGGAGCAGAAGACCCTTCAAGTGTAAGAACGTTCCCTGAATGTCAAGGTTCAGGACGAGTACGAAAAATGACTCAGTCTGGTTTTGGAACAATAATTCGTGAAACTGGGTGTTATACTTGCAATAGTACGGGGAGAGTAATCGGAAAGAAATGTAAAGTATGTAGTGGGAGAAAAGTTGTTCCTGAAAGTAAAACAATCCATGTCAATATCCCACCTGGCGTAGAAAATGGAGTTCATTTAAAAGTTCAAGGAGGCGGCCATGTTCCTTCTGCAACTGCAATTCCGGGTGATCTTTATTTAGGTATTCGAATCACTAACAATCAAAAATTCATACGACGTGGAAATGATCTTTACACTCCTATCAATATCGACTTTGTGACTGCAACAATTGGAGGAAAAATTAAAGTTCCCACATTGGATTATAAAGAAAAGGTATTAACTGAAAGAAACATACCTATTCCTCCAGGTACTCAACCTGGAACAGAATTTCGTATAAAAAATAGGGGTATTACATATATGCGAGGAAGAGGAAGAGGGGACCAATATGTAATAGTCAATATTGAAATCCCAAAAAAAGTGTCAGATAAACAAAAGGAATTATTACTCAAATTCAAAGAATTAAATAAATAGTAAGTACTTTACCTTGAGGATAGAAATAATTAAAAAAAATTGAGTGGAAAGTTCTTAAGAATTTATTTATTTTGGCATATGAGAATCTAACCAATTTATTACATCTTTAAACACTTCTTCCCGATTGATTTCATTAAATATTTCATGCCGGGCATCCTCGTAAAATTTGTAAGTAATATCTTTAATACCGTATTTTTCGAAACGGTTAATCATTGCCTTAACGCTTTTAGTTTTATTTCCAATTGGGCATAATGATCCACATATGAAATAAATTGGTAGATTCTTTGGTACTCTTTGCTCATTCTTTGAATCATAAATTTTTTCCATTCCGTATATGAATTCCAACCAAAGATTAGCAGGACTAACGAATCCACACCATGGATCATCAATATATTTTTGAACTTCTGCTTTATCTCTACTGAGCCATTCAAATCCCGTTGCACCTTCGTCATTTTTCCAATCACGGTTGTTTGATTTAAAATTCATATCATCCATTTTTTGACTTGGTTCGGTAAGACCTCGTTTCTTCATTTCTCCTTTAATGATAACCTTTCCGGCTTTGATTACTAAAGCTCTTATTTTCCCATTAGTGCCACTGAGAATACAACCATTAATCTCATTCCCCCATTCTTGTATATAATCTTGTGCTAGCATGGCACCCCAAGAATGACCTATCAAGAATAGTGGAAGACTAGAGTGTTCCTTCTTTATAATTTTTGATAATTCATGAATATCATTTAATACTCCTTTCCATCCATTGGTTCCTAAAACTCCTGCGTTACCTGCTAGAGTTGCTTCTGTTAAATCACCGGCGGTTCTTCCATGACCTCTCGCATCATTAGCATAACAAACATAGCCTACATTGCATAAATATTCGGCAACTCGTGTGTAACGCTTTGCATGTTCTGCTAAACCATGAATTATTTGAACTACTGCTTTTGGTTCAGCGTCAGGTTCCCATTTATATACGAATATTGAGATATTATCTTGATCTTTATATGTAAAAGTTGAACTTTTCATTTTTATCACAAAGAGATTACTTGGTTTTTTTTATAAATTCTATTAGTAATATTAAATTAATGAACGTTTTGATTTACAATCATTAGATGATAGCTAAAATTCTTATAACTGGACTTCCACAGAGTGGAAAATCGACGTTAATATTAAAATTAATTGAATTTATTAAGACTCAGGGAATTCATATTAAAGGATTCTTAACGCCAGAGATTAGAAAAGGTAATAAACGAATTGGTTTTGATGTTCTAAATATTACAACAAAAGAACGAGTAAAACTCGCAAGAATTGGTGATTTTAAAACAGGTTATAGAATGGGAAAATATAGTGTCTTCATAAAAGAATTCGAGAAAATAATCATAAATTTGGAAAAAAATAAAATTCAGGATGGGGAATTAATCATAATTGATGAGATTGGAAAAATGGAACTCTTTTCTTCGACTTTCCAAAATATCATCAGAACAATATTTTCTTCAAATAAATCAATCTTAGCTACAATTGGTTTAAAATTACAGCATCCTCTAAAAGACTATATTTTACAAATCCCTAATATCCATTTTATAACACTAAATCGCCAAAATTTTGATCATGTCTTTCAAAAAGTGAGTTCTATCCTTTCTCAAGCGAACTGAGAAAACTCATCCTTATTCGAGTGATAAGAATATCTTTTTAAGCTTTACTTTTCGCAAAACTTTAAATTAGGATTCTTTATATTTTAATAAATAAGAAATAGACTTGATACTAAAAAGGGATATTATATTGCACTGGAAATGTGACAAATGTGGGCATGAATTTGAACTAGATGATTTTCCAGAAGAAGGTTTCACATGTCCAGGATGTGGAGACAGAGACGGTACTTTTAGTTTAACGGAGTAAACTCAACATTTAAAAACTTCAATAAAAAATTTAATAATATCTTCAATCTATTTATTCCAATAATTAATTTAGCTTTCTTAGCTCAGAAATCGTTCAATTTTTGAGTACAAATTTTGTTATTCCAAATAAATAACATGCAGTTTGTTCTTCTGTTATGTTCAAGTTAACATAACTGTTAAATTTATAAGAGTGGATTAAGGTTATTTTGTTATGAAATTTAATAAAAAAATAAGGTTAGGGGTATCTATCTTATGTTTACTTCTTATATTTACTACAAGCATTTCACTTATTGATTTTAATAAAACAATTAAAGTACTCGATGGAAATTCGCTTTCTACTAGTGCTTTAGAGGATAGTTATGAACCTAATAATGACATTAGTACTGCAACTGATATTACTTTTTTAAATGCTACATGGTTATCTTCTTATAGTGGTAATGGTACCCAATTGGATACTGATTATTATATGATTTATATTCCAATAGGACATGAACACATAAAAGTTAATGTGACTTTTAAACACATTCTACCCGTAGATGATATTAATGTACGCATTTGGGACGATTATAACAATATATGGCTTAATTTATTCTCGACAACTAATGATGAATACATCGATTGGTTTGCTCCATGGGCTGGTTATTATTATATAGAGGTTTTTGGTACTAATTCAGGGAATACGTACGATCTTAAATGGACAACTCATATTGTCGATGATATGTATGAAATGAATAATGAATGGTATTTTGCGTATGATATTTCATTTAATAGGGGGATGTTGCTTTCTTCTCATAATGGAAATGGCCGACAGCATAATGATGACTGGTATAATTTTACCATAAATCCTGGAGAGGAACGTCTTTTAATAGATTTAATGTTTAATCATTATGAGGGGGATATCGATATTACACTTTATGATAATAGTATTTTTGACGTTGCATGGGGATCTTCTACAGATGATAATGAATATATCAATTATGTACTTCCGGTAATTACAGTGCCAACGACATATTATATCAAAATACATTATGGTAACCAAGGAAATGAATATGATTTGTGGTTTGACATAGTCCCTTTCGATGATCCATTTGAAGAAAATGATGATTGGATAAATGCAACCGATCTTTCTGGTCCAAGTGAAGAAAATATATGGCATTGGGATTTAATATCTGATGATGATGATTGGTACAAAGTGAATGTATCCTGGGATGAAATGCATCTTATTGTCGATGTGGATAATGATGACGCTTATGGATATATTGAATTCGAGATTTTTTATTACGATGGGATTGATCCTTATAATAACTGGATAGCTTGGACTGACGATACATGGATCGGTATTAATGTTCCCTGGGAAGGGGAATATTATATTCACGTTTATGGTGATTTTACAGGAAATCAATATAATTTACGTTGGGAGGACAATCCCCTTTTTGATCCATATGAAGAAAATGATTATAAATGGGAAGCTTATTACCTCCCAGATGCGGCTTCTTGGCTTCCTTCTGGACCTGCAATCCAGCAAGATGACGATTGGTATATGATTTACCTGGATTCAGGAGAAGCACATGTGGAATTGAGTTTTTCACACATGCTCGGAAATATCGACTTGGAAGTCTATTACAGTAATACTACTTTATTAGGAGGAAGTTATTCTTATGATGATTATGAATCTATTGACATGCTCGTGCCTTGGTCGGATTGGTATTACATAAAGGTCTTTGGGGCTAATATGAGCAATTCCTACGATCTCTGGTGGAGTGGAGCATTTGATGATTACTTCGAAGACAATGATGATTATTGGAGCGCTTCGTTTGTAAGCCCAAATTATTATCCTGATCTACGGATTATAGATTATGATGAGGATTGGTTTCATCTATTTTTAAATTTAGGTGATATCATCGATATTTATATATACTTCAATCACTGGGACGGGGATTTGGAATTAGAACTTTATGATCCCGCTAATATTCAACAAGATGGCTCTTATTCTAGTGATGACAATGAATATATATCATATACTGCCCATATGCCAGGAGATTGGCTAATTCGAGTGTATCATGCTAGTGGAGATTCTCGAGTTAACTATGACTTAGATATTGGGGTCAATAGGGGGGGAGATGATCCCTATGAAGCAGGCGAGGATCCAGTGGATGCATTTGATCTTACATCCTACGAGGGTTGGTGTTTATCTAAGATTTTGGGTGAAGGAAGGCAATTTGATATAGACTGGTACAGGTTTGATATAGGAGAAGGAGTTGAAAATCTCAGAATTGAAGTAAATTTTGATCTATATCAAGGAGACATTTTTATTGAACTTTTCGATAGTTTTAATAGTCCGCGAGGGGATCACATTGAAATGGGTGAAGGTTATGCAGTCATTGAGGTTAATAATCCTTCAAGTGGCACATATTATATTCGTGTTGATGGACATTTTAATGGAAATTGGTATGATCTTTATTGGACTGCTGGAGCTCCAGTTATTTGCGGTGATGATTGTTATGAAATGAATAATGATCTGTGGGAAGCGTATGGATTATGGGACGATGAACAGACATGGTTAAGCGATGTTTGCGGTTTAGCAGTTCAAGGAGATGATGATTGGTATATGATAGATGTTACACCACACTTTTTACGTGTATACATTGAACTTGAATTTAATTTTTCACAAGGAGATATTAACCTTGCTCTATACAATGACAATCAAATTCTCAGGGCAGAAAATACAACTGATAGAGGTGTAATTAGCATCAACACTACAGTTCCAGATTGGGGTGAATACTACATTCAAATCTGGGGTGATAACGCAGAAAATGAGTACGATCTCTGGTGGGATGATATACGAACCGATTTTAGTGAAGACGCATATGAAGAAAACGATAATTTTATCAATGCCACAGATTTAAGTTTTAGAGAAGGACAGGAGCTAGAACACTACTTAGGGTTTGGTGTTCAATACGATCAAGATTGGTTTGAAATCTTTGTAACGCCCGAAAGATTAATACTAATAGTAGAATTATTTTATGATTCTGCTGAAGGATTGATGGGCTTTGAAGTCTATGATGATGGCTTAAGAAAGATAATTGGTAATTTCACGATGGAAGATGATGACTTCATTGTATATCGACTTCGATCTAATGGTACTTACTATATCAAGGTTTTTGGAGATAATACAGGAAATGTCTACAATATGCTTTGGAAGACAAAAGAAGATATTCCAATTGAAGATATACCAGGTTACGATATAATTATTTTGTTGGGCTCAGTATTCGGTGTTGCATCAATTGTAGTACTCAAACTGAAAAGAAGTAAATTCAATCGTAAGTAACTTTTATTAAACTTTTTTTTTTTTTAACTTTTTTTTTAGTAAATGATTCAATAAATTAACATAGAATTGTAACAATTAGATAATCTAACTTATAACCTATGGTTTATTTAACCTAATTAATTTTATAGAAATTAAAACAATTGAAAGTAATTTCATGAACGAATGTAATCAAGGTGTAATAAAAAATAGCTGTACATGCACTTATAATTGTCATAGAAGAGGTAAATGTTGCGAATGTATTGATTATCACCTTTCCATGAACCAACTACCAGGATGTGTATTTGCAAAAATATCTAAATCAGCTGAGAAATCTTACAATCGGGATTTTGAATATTTCGCAAGTCTAATTGGAAGTAAATAAATTGCGTTAAATGAAAACATTCTATTATACTAAAAGAAATCTCAGTAAGCCCAAAAAAAATGACTGATTTCCTCAAAATCTTTAAAGAAAAAGCTATAGATTATATCCAGTTTCATTTTACAACAATTTTAGGAGAATTAAAAGCTGTTGAGTTTCCGGCAAATTTATGGGAAGAATTAAAAGATGGAACTGGAGTTGATGGATCCAGTTTAGGTTTTCTTACAACTGAGCAAAGTGATATGCGAGTTGTTCCAGACTATAATACCTTTTCAATTCTTCCTTGGAATCCAAGAGTTGGTCGTTTTATTTGTGATTTAACTGATAACCAAGGAGACCCATATCCGCTATGTCCTCGAGGGATATTGAAGAAAATCGTTAACAAGGCTAAATTAGGGGGTTTCCAATTTCAAACAAGACCAGAATTGGAATGGTACTTTGTTACCAAAGAGTTTAAACCTGCTGATAACGGCGGCTATATGGATACTATGCCAAAAGATAAATTCCAAGATCTTCGGCGCCGAATTACTGATGATATGCTAAAAATGGATATCGGTGTTAAGACAATCCACCATGAATTCGGAGCTGGTCAACAAGAGGTTGAATTTGTTGCTGATAATGCCCTTAAACAAGCAGACAATGTCCAAACAGCAAAACTTATTACAAAAGTCAGGGCGTTTTATGACGATTTAATTAGTACTTACATGCCCAAACCATTTGAAGAAATGGCGGGAAGTGGATTACATCTTCACTTATATCTGATTAAGAATAATGAAAATATTTTTTCTGATAGAGTAAGAGGTATCAGTGAAGTCCTTAAATATTTTATAGGAGGCATTCAATACCATATTAAAGAAATAACAGCAATATTAAATCCAATTACCAATTCTTATAAACGTTTAACCCCTCATCATGAAGCACCCGTTCATGTTTCCTGGGGTATAGGAAATAGAACTGCTTTGATACGTGTTCCCGGTTATGAAAAGTCTTCTCATATAGAATATAGAGCCGGAGATGGAATGATGAATATCTACTTAGGAAGCGCAATACTGCTAGCTGCTGGTTTAGATGGTATAAAAAAAAGAATTGAACCCAACAAACCAACTCTTAAAAATATTGATTTAATAACTGAAGAGGAGCGACAAAATTTAGGAATTGGGAGACTTCCTAAAGATTTAAAAGAATCTCTAGATGCCTTTGAGAAAAGCTCATGGATAAAAAAAATCTTTGGAAAAGTATTTGTACAGAACTATGTAAAAAATAAACGAGCAGAACTTCAAGATTTTAGCGAAGCCAGATCTAAAAATAGAGAAAAAGAATGGGAACTTGAAGAATATTTTAACTATTAGAAGCTCAGCTGAGAAAAAGTAATCGATTTAATCAAATAAATTTTAACAGAACGATTTTAGCAGTTTTTAGACGTTCGGTCCTTTTTATCATTTTCTGAGTCTTTTCACTCCAATCAGCATTGATTGATGTTCGATCCCACATTGTAAACCAGTCTATTACTTTAATTTTATTCGACCACTGAGAGATTTTTTTTTCAGGATTACCTATTGCTAAGTGCCAAACAGGTTCTTCACTGCCGTATTTTTTTGCTCGTTTATTACCAACCTTAACTGCTAATTTGGAAATACAATCAAATACAATTTCCCCTCCGGGAAATCGTTCAGCCATAGCACTTAGAAGGGATGAGATTTCTTCTTCTTTAAAATAATAAATAAAACCCCCAGCAATAAAAAATATTCCCTTTTCTTGAGAAAACTCAATATTATCAAACCAGCTATAATCAAAGGCTGATTTTGCAATAAATTTATTCCTAGAAGTTTCAGTTATGAATTTCCTACGATATTGTATAGCATTAGGTAAGTCTAAGTCATACCATTTAATTGTACCATTATCTAATCGATAAAAAGTAGTGTCTAATCCAGCCCCAATATTCACAACTGTAGCGTTTGGAAATTTATCAATATAGTCCTTTAAAGCCTCGTCAAAACTTTTTGCTCTAACCAGTAGTCCAAGTGCTCGCCATTCATCAAGATACTTTTTTGTTTCAGTGAAATCATAACTTACATCTTTAATGATTTGAGCTGCTTTTGGATCGTTTAGAATCTCAGGATACAAGACGCAGTACGTTGCTCGAGCCCATAAGGGACCTAGCATCGTCTCTTGGACATCACCTAAAATAGGAATATCATTAATTGACATATTTTATTGAATTAAAAGTAATTAAACATATTTTAAAATTAGACGCTTGAGATACATACTCACCCTTCTGTACTGTATCCGTCACCAGAGACAGTTGGAGCATCAAACTATGCGGCCTACCTAAAGCTAGCTCCAAGTGCTTTAACGCTTTCATTTGGCCTTGCACCAAGGTTTTAGCTCGTTCCAACCATTCCTTCCTACAATTTCTCTGGCTTATATCCAAATCATTAATATGTGTAAGAAGGCAGTGTCGTTTCAGTTGCTAAAATACGATTCTCACCGTAGTAGTTATCTACACCTCGCTTGGAGAGAGGGGTGAAGTTCCTCAGCGAGTCAAGCTCACCGTCAGCTCCATATCTCACTCGTCTCTGTTTTAAAAGTAAGATTAGTATTTAAATTTTTATCTTTAATTTCGTTATATTTGCTCAATTTCACAAAAGTACATTAAAATAGTTTGAAATTGATTTTCTATAGTATTAATATATTAAAATAAAAGGGAATAAATTTTAGGGACAATTTTTTATAGATATGAGAAAAGTTCAATTACGTAAGACTGGAGAACAGATCCCTGTACTTGGACAAGGGACAATGGGAATTAAGGGAGGAAAAGATAAAGAATATTATGAAGCATGGAAAAATTCGCTAAGAAAGGGAATAGAACTTGGAATGACCCATATTGATACTGCAGAGCTTTATAATTCTGGTACATCGGAAAGGATTATTGGAGAGGTAATAAAAGAATACGATCGAGATGATTTATTTATAACAAGTAAGCTATTTCCTAAACATGTTGGATATAATTCAATGATAAAAGCATGCAATAAAAGTTTAGAGAGATTAGACGTAAAATATTTAGATTTATATCTGGTACACTTTCCTTCATTTGTGTTTTCCAAAATCAAAAAACATATGAGGGTGATGGAACAACTGCTAGATGATGGAAAAATTCGATATATCGGTGTGAGCAATTATTCTGTCGATCAATTCAAAGAAGCAGAGAGTCTACTCAAAAAATCAGAGATAGTCGCAAATCAACTCCGTGCAAATATTAAGAGTCAAAAACATATTCATAATTCATTACCTTATTATAAGAAAGAAGGAGTTATCTTAACTGCTTACAGTCCTTTAGGTCATAGGGGTTATACAAATTTAAAGGGGGATTTTAAAGAAAAATTAGAGGGGGTAGCTACATCACACAACGCGAGTATTCAACAAATAGCACTTGCTTGGCTCATTAATCATGAAAATGTCATAGCGATTCCCAAAGCATTTCAAATCAAACATGTAGAAGCTAATGCAGCAGCGGCAGATATAAAGTTGACAGGAGCAGAACTCAAACTATTTTATATTGAATAATTAAACGGATTTTTTACTCCTCTAAATACATCTTATTTTCTCCTAATTCATAAGATATAATGTCACAATATTTTTGAAATCCCATTTTTCTATAAATTTTTTCACCTAAAGCTGATGCTTGGAGTACTCCAACTTTAAACCCTATTTTAAACGCATCTATTAGTGCCTTCCTACTTATAGTCAGTCCAAATCCCCGATTTCTGTATTCTTTTAATGTTGATACCGCGTGAAGACCAGCCACTCCTGAAGATAGATAGAGCATCAAAGAGGAAACAGGTTTTCCTTCTAAATTTCCAATATAGAATGTTGCTTCAGGTTCTAAAAGTAGGTATTCCATTAACTCAAAATCTACTTTTATTCTAAAAACTGATGATACAACTTCAGCCCACTGCTTTAAATGTTCTGTATCCTCAACAATTTCCACAAATAATTCACTTTCGTCCGATATTTGATGTTTAAGATCTTCTAAATCAAGTGTCATTCCTGCTTGCTGGTAGACATTTGAAAAGCCAATTTTCTCCAGAAAGATACCCAAGTTATTAGGTTTTGTTAATGGTCCAACTGTCCATCCATTTGGGGCTTGTTTACCTTGAATTAATTTTTTAACTATTTTTATCTCATTCTCAACATTTAAATTTTCAAAATCAGCTCTAAATATAGCTTTAGGCCAATCTGTTTTTATAGAAGAGACCCAACTTATCTTATTTTCTATATGTGAGGAGAGGAAATTATGATGTTTTGAAGATTTGGTATAAAAATCATCTAAATTTTTCTCTAAATAGAAATTTATCGATGCTAAAGATATCTCTTTTACGATTTTACTCAATATTTCATCACTTTTTAGATAACCGAAGGAAGAAAATTATCTTTATATGTAATTTTCCAATAACAATTAACACAGTTTAATTAAAAAAAATAAGGATATATAAAAAAATTAGACATTTTATTCCCTTTTAGATTTTTAGAATCAGTTTAGAAAAACAGTAATCCAGCTCCGATTGAAGAGCAATAAGAATATCATAAATATTGAAGTTGCTAATGATTTCTTTTACTTTATTTCATGACTTTTTTCATAAAAAGTTCTAATTTATTAGTAGAACATTAAATATTTAGGAATATTAAGCAATTCTAAAATGATATAATAATAATCAAATTTAAAAAAAATTAAAAGTGATAAATAATGGGAAGAGGCGGAACAGCTTTAGGGTTAATAGTGATAATCTTAGCTGCTGGAGCGATTGGATTTGCATTTGTAGTGTGGAATGGTCAAAATACCACTAATTCAGATCTTGATGATTTGACAGACGAGTTTAATAATTTGACAGACGAGTTTAATAATTTGATAGATGAGTTTAATAATTTGACAAGGACTATAGTTGTGGGTATATGGGATGCGCTTGATTACAATCTAGATTATGCACCTTATACTGTACAGAATAATTGGCTTTTTGAATTTGGAGATAATAAATTGAATAATTCTGACTATATTTCTGTTTCAAACACTAATACACGTATTGCATTATTAAAATCTGGTTGGTATCGAATTCACATCTCTGTGTTGTTGAGTAGTATTAGTCCTTCTAGCAGTTATAGGATAAGACCTTTGAAAGATGGTGTAATCGAAAGTTATCTTGATTATTATGCGACATCATCCACTAGTGATTCTTCATGGCATTATATCGATTCATTTGTGTTTGTATATAGTAATGGTACAAATTATATAGAAATTAATGGATATTCTTCTACTGATGATTTTTTACCTAGTTCTAACGATTTGTTTAATCAATTAACTATTGAGTATGTAGCTATATAGCGTAAGATTTTTAATAATTAAATCTATTTTTTATTCTTTTTTTCCATATTTTTTTTTAATCCGAAATTTCGTTGTAAATGATCGATAAATGCTTAGACCCGCTAAGATAGTGACATAGAAATCTATGGATTTTTGATTGATGAGACTTTTTTTAATATACTAACCATTACTTCACCCAAATAATGAATGATAATTGAACAATAATAGAAAAAAAAAAAAAAAAATTTTGTACTTAACTTGTTTTCTCGCTTTGATTTAGAAAATGACACTTAGAAGTCCCAGACCACCGTTAAATAATAATAAGAATCCCATGAAAATCGAAGCTGTTAAAGACATAACAACTAATAGAGTATTTATACTTGGTCCGGCAGTATCTTTGAAAGGATCTCCGACTGTATCACCAGTAATGCTTGCTTTGTGAACAGCGGTACCTTTTCCACCTAAATTGCCATCTTCTATCCACTTTTTCGCGTTATCCCATGCTCCACCGCTATTACTCATCATTACAGCGAAAACAAATCCGGAAAGAATAGCCCCGGCTAAAAACGCTCCCAATGCTGCAACACCGAGAATAATTCCCACCGCAATTGGAATTGTAATTGAAATAATACTTGGTAAGATTAATTCTCTGAGTGACCCTTTTGTTGCTATATCGATCGTTTTACCAAAATCAGCAGGTTCTTCACCAGTTAAAATCTTGGGATTTTCTTCAAATTGTCTTCTAATTTCATCAACCATTTTAGCGGCATTTCTCTGGACAGCTAATATCAAAAGGGCGGAGAATAATGCGGGAACAATAACACCTATGAACGCCCCTATGAGGATATTTATATTTAAAATATCAATGCCTGTTCCAAGGGGATCAGAAGCCGGTAGTATTCCAGCTTCGGCAGTGAACGAAAATAGCAAAGCAAAAACAGTCAAATTGGCAGCGGCTATTGCGAATCCTTTGGTAATTGCTTTCGCGGTATTTCCAGCAGAGTCTAATCGATCAGCTGTACGGATTACTTCATCTCCTAAATCTCCTTGCTCAGCAATTCCTCGAGCATTATCGACAATGGGTCCGTAAGCATCATTTGACACTATTGTTCCTACTATGGATAACATCCCTACGGCAGCCATCGCTACACCGAATACACCCGCTAGCCAAAATGCAACAATCATTGCAAAAACAATTCCTATAGCAGCTGGAACAACGCTTAAAAGTCCGTATGAAAATCCTGAAAGAATCACAACAGCGTGACCTTCTTTGGCAGCATTTGCTATGTTTTGCACTGGTTTTCTATCATCTCTAGTAAAATAATCACTTGTAAATCCTACAATTATACCAGCTATAAGGCCGATTGCTGATGTGCCCCAAATCCTCCATAATAATCCCTGTTCTTCGACACTCAATCCAATTGTCAGAATAAATATAACTAAAGCAGATAATGCAAAGTATATTAAAGTGGCAAGATAAGTTCCTGTGTTTAATGCTTTTCCAGGTTCTTCAGAACCAGTCAATTTGATAATGTAAATTCCAATCAGGGAGGCTATTAGTCCAATACCACATAAAACTACAGGGGTTATTACAAGTACAGCTCTTCCTGCTTCTGTTATATCTATACCTCCAAAAGGGAAAACAACAGTTTTGGTTATGCTAAAAGCAGCTGCGAGCATCATTGAAGCAAGAATAGATGCAACGTAAGAGTCAAATAAATCGCTTCCCATTCCAGCTATGTCACCTACAATATCCCCCACATTATCAGCGATTGTCGCAGGATTTCGCGGATCATCTTCAGGAAGATCATATTCTGCTTTTCCTACTAAATCAGCACCAACATCGGCAGTTTTAGTGAAAATACCCCCACCACATTTCATAAAGAGCGCAATAGTGCTTGCTCCAAAACTAAATCCTAATATTACTATAGGTGTCTGAAAAATCCAATAAAGAACTGACACCCCGATTAGAGCAACACCTACTACTGCTAATCCCATAACAGCTCCTCCAAAGAAAGCAATATCAAATCCTTTTTTTGTGCCTATAGTACAACCTTGAGCTGCTCGAGTATTTGCTTTAACACCTACATACATACCCAGCCAACCTGCTAGCATAGAACCTACTGCGCCAATTAAGTATGCAACAGCTTGTTCCCAATTAAAAGTATCCGGGTTTATTTGAGACGGTAATACAAACAGGATTATTAGGAAAAGACCTAATACAAATATACCTAAAATTTTATATTGAATTTTGATATAGGTTTTCGCTCCTTCTTCGATATAACCAGCAACTTCTTGCATTTTTTCATTACCAGGGTCCTCTTTTAGGACTAAGTATCTAAAATAGAGAGCCATTGTTATTGATATTATTCCTGCGATTAATGCAACTATTAAAATTGGTGGTACAACCATAATTTTTCACTTAATTTTTTGTTTATTTTAGTTTTTTTTTAGATTTTTTATAAATCAATAGTACAATAATATCAAACAAAATTTCCTAACTCATTAAAACATTTTGAATTTTAAAGAAAAACTCTAATATTATAATACTATCAACACGAATAAGTTCATTCTATTTACCAGTGTAGAAGAGAGAGAGTATTAGTAATAAACTATTATAAAGAAGTAGAATATAAAAAAAAAAGTGAGTTTCAGTTTCCTTCTATAAAATAATAATAACTTCCTCTATTTTGCTTTTTTCTTATTAAATTGCTCAATGTCTCCTCCAGCTTCCTTATACTCCGCAAACTTTCTCAAGCTCTCTAATAACATTTCACCTGCAATTTCAAGTACTGGTGCTCGAGTTTCGTCAGCAAATTCAGCAAATATTTTAGCATCCGTACCATCTCCTTTAGGAGTGAGAATATATCCCATCTTATCAAATGGGCCTCCTTCCATAGTAAATGAAATTCGTTCACCTGGGACTCTTTCTGTTACATTTGCAACCATATCTCCAACAGTAGTCTTTAACTCAAATTTATCAGCATTGATCATAACATTTTCCTTTACAGTAATATTCCATATTGTTTCATGTGAAGGATCGTTCAAAATTTCATAGATCTTATTTGGTGAGCTCTTAATATCAACATTCCTTTCAATTCTTGCCAACTAAATCACCTTAAGTTGATTCAATAATTTAATTTTAAATTATATACATTTTTAGCATAATAGCTTATAATTTTTTTTATTATTATTTTAAGATTTTTTATTGTTCGAGTTCAAATAAAATTATTAGCAATTATCTAAATGCTAAAGCATTGATGTAATCTTTTTATTAGATTTGTAGGAATAAATTATATTTAAATAAGGTGAAATCAATATTTTCTTTAATCAAAAAGATAGACTAATAATTTTTAAATAAAAATTGAGATAAATGACAATCAAAAATCTAGAAAGTACTGAATCTGAATTAGGTGTATATAGGCAATTACAGCAAACTCTTGATCAGATGCCTAAGGGATTCCCTTCAACAAAATCAGGTGTTGAAATTCGTTTATTAAAAAGGCTTTTTACTCCAGAAGAGGCTAAAATCGCTTCAAAATTAAAATTTCACTGGAAGGATTGGGAATCATCAGAGAGTATTTACAAGAGGTTGAAACCATTAGGGTATTCGAAAGAAGAACTAGAAACACATTTAGATAGTATGATTAATAAAGGAGCTATAATGGGTAGGAAAGATGGTGATAAAAAATTATACAGTCTTGCATTGCTGGTTGTAGGAATATACGAATTTCAAGTAAATAAATTAACAAAAGGATTTCTTGAAGATTTCCACCAGTATCTAGAAGAAGCTTGGGGAAGCGAGGCAGGAAAAATAACCATTCCTCAAATGCGAACAATACCAATTGGATTAGATCTTGAACACGATGTTGGAATTGTTAATTATAATGACATAAAAAAGCTTTTTGAAAATGCTGAGGGCCCATTTACAATAATTAATTGTATTTGTCGTCAAGAAAATGATATCTCAGGTGATCCATGCCATGTTACTTCACGAAGGGAAGTTTGTATGGGATTTGGCTATATGGCTAAATCATATATCGATGCAGGTTGGGGGCGTGAAATTACAAGGGAAGAAGCTCTTGAAATTTTAAAGAAAAATGAAGAAGAGGGGTTAATTTTTCGTCCTGGGAATTCACAGAAAGTGGATTTTGTATGCTCATGTTGTACTTGTTGTTGTGGTGGATTAAAAAATCTAAAACAACTACCTAGTCCTGCAGATTTTGTAACATCAGATTATTATGCTGAGGTTGATCCTGATTTATGTACTGGATGTGGAACTTGTATTGATCGTTGTCAAATGGATGCCATTTCACTAGTAGAAGATATCTCTATAGTAAATCGAAAACGCTGTATTGGATGTGGAAATTGTGCTTTTGTTTGCCAAGATGATGCTATCCAGCTCAAAAAAAAAGATAGACAACATGTACCACCAATGACTGGAACGGATTTATATGATGAGATTACTAAGGCAAAGTCTAAAATAAAAGCGAAAGAATTAAGAAAGTAACAAAGACGAGAAAAAAGAGCAGCAAGTTAATTTTTTTAATAATTAATACAATTTTTTAATTTTTTACTAAAATCTTTTTTTATAAATGGAGTTCAGCAAATTTCGTGAAACTTAAATTTCACGAACTTCTATAAAATTAGATTACAGCAGCCATATCTTTAATGAGATGCGCCATGTATATCATATCTTTAATCTTATCCTTATCTTCCCAATCTAGCCCATCCATTAATTCAATTGCTTCCTTTTGTAATTTATCTTTTTTTAACCATGCGTAGTGTGCTAGTTCTTGGCTATCCTCCATGTATGCTTTCATTACCTCTTTGAAATATTGAAATATTTCTTCATAAAAATCATGGACATTTTCACTTAGACGTAGAACTCTTAAAATTTTACCTGTTTCTTCAATTTTCTCACAGAATAGTCGGTAATCCATTGCTTCTAAGGGTGTAAAATCGTTATCCTCGGTTACATATATTCCTGTTTTCAAATACGTTCTAATATGAGTAACTAAAATAAAATAGAATTTTCTCAATTGGCCGAAATTATACTGTAAATCATCTCTCTCATCTTCTTTTACATCCACAAACATGTTCTCAGTTAAATACAATAATCTTTGTATTAATTTTTTCGTTGGAATTTTCTTATAGCCAAAATTTTGGATAACAATTCGTTGAGGATGTTCATCTGTGATTTCGGTATTGGGAAGCCCGTTTACAAATCTGCGTATTTCACTTTTTAAATTCTTTTCGATCTCTTTATCTGAAATAACAACCATATTCATTTGACCAGATAACGAATTTTTTATTATAGCTCTTACAACGTATGGAGTCGCCTCAAGAATTAATTCATTTTCTAAATCATGTATGTTTTGTTCTAATTTAGGTGAAATAAGTAATGAACCATCACTACGAACTTCAATCGCAATAGGCGATTTGGCATGTAAATTATAGTTTTCAACCCATTTTTTAGGTAAACTCACAAAAAAGGAACCACTAATTTTTTGAAGATTTCTATAGACTCTATCCATAATTATAAAAATTGTTTTATATTATTTAAACTTGTTTAAACTTTTTTTTTTGACTTTAACTTTTTATACATAATATTTATACACTACTTTAATCATATTAAAATTAAGAAGAATATTAGATTAGAGGTAAAAAAAATGAGCATCCACCAAAGAAGAATACAAAAATCATCTGAATTTTTAAAACGATTTATGTTTAATCCCCAATACCAAGAAGATTATAAAAAGATCTTACTTAGTAGAGATATTAAAGGGGGATTAAGGGCTTTCTAAATTAGAAATTTTTATCTTATTTATTTTCTACTCTGTTTAAATTAATTCTTATTCATTAGTTCAATAAAACTAATAATTCTTTAATAAGAATTGTCATAAAAATAATTAAAGCTTATTACTTATTATTGATACAATTATAGATAACTAAAAATAAAAATCACACAATAATCTAAAGAAATATTTACCATGGTAGGGTCATTAAAATGGATGAATTTGAATGTGAAGTCTTGATCATTGGAGCAGGTCCCGCGGGATTGACTGCAGGAATATATTGCGCTAGATCTAATAGGGATGTAATCATTCTTGAAGGTAAAGAATTATCTGCTTTGGAAAAAACGAAAGAAATTCAAAATTGGCCTGGAGAGGTAGATATTAAAGGAAAGAAGCTACTACAAAAGTTTCAAGACCATGCTAAAAGTTATTCGGAAAATGTCAGAATAATAGAGGGTGATGTAATCTCGCTCATGCTTGGAATGGGCGTTAACATGACATCAACTAGGACGGCTAATATCACTTCGGATGTAGTCATAATTGCTACTGGACGTGGAAATCGAAAAGAAATAATAAAGGGTGAGAGTGCATTGCTAGGTTATGGCGTTTCCTATTGCGCTTTATGTGATGGACCATTATATAGAGAGAGAGTTGTGTATTTATATGGTAATGATGAAGAAACATTTGAAGATGCTTTAGCTCTTCATCAAATGGGTTGTATGGTTCATGTTATTACAAAGAAAAGCATTGAAGAATTACATGAGAAGGTTTACGAAGTAAAAGATGCGGGAATAGAAGTCATTGAGGATTTGGAGGTAGTTGAGGCTGTAGCAAATCCAGAGGGAATAATTCAAAAAATTCTATGTAAATCTACCAAAAGTGATTCGGAAGAACCAGAAGAATTAAAGGAATTTGAATTAAACTGTTTGTTTATTTTATCCCACATATCCTCAAATTCAGTTTTTAAGAAGGCAGGAGTCGAAATAGATGACAAGGGCAATATTAAAGTAGATGAAGAACAAGCTACTAATCTTAAAGGGGTTTATGCTGCAGGAGATGTTACTGGAGGATTATTTCAAGTTGTAGTGGCTACTGCTGAGGGTGCTAAAGCCGGTATTAATGCCAGTAAATATCTTCGACAGCTGAAAAAGAAATTATTAATATCTTCAGATAAATAATAAAATTCAACTGTTCCTCTTTGTTGAGTTATCTTGTCTTGATATCATCTAGATATTACACATTATTATGTAATACCACGATAATTTCCAAATAATATGGAAAATTATAAGATCTCTGATTTTCTCGATGATTTTCTCATCGCAAAAGAAGTTGAAGAAGGTTGTGCATCATCCACAATAAAAGCATACAGGTATGATCTTCAAAAACTTATT
>JAHLWT010000267.1 GCA_019057775.1 Promethearchaeota archaeon | reverse complement strand
CGGAAAACCAAACTCCAAGCAAAAACACAGAGAAAGACGAGAAAGAAGAGAGGTGTGTCTCCAAGTATGATGTTGGTAGATATAATTTTTTTTTCATCGGAAATGCACTGTGCGTCATTTTCGGAGTAGGAGGC
Organism: Promethearchaeota archaeon; assembly: GCA_019057775.1. Next base: position 5,473 of record JAHLWT010000267.1, on the reverse strand, counting down.
GGTTTAATTATAAACCATTGGGATGGCATACTAAAATGGTTGTGTAGGTTGTCTCAGTTATCATAACACTTTGAGACATTACTGGTCAGTTGTTTTCGACTTTGAGTTCTTGTCCTTTGAAACAGGGAATCAGCCTACAACTAAAGACGCAAAATTAGCCAAAATAAGAGGCTTGTGTCTCTTCAATGAGGAAATCTATACATTAATAGGTTTTGGTCTCTTTCCTGAGTTTTTGTTAGCCTCTGAGGCACTAATTTATGAATACATCAAGAGGGAAATATAATGAATAAAACAAAACAAACTGAACAAAAAGAGATAGGAAGAGTTAAGTTAAGTGATACTCAGGAGCTTGTTGCTTCTATCGTAGATAATGAGAAGCTGGGTCTGATGGGTGGCGAGGAGGAAAGCGTTGGATAAGAGGACCATCGAAGTAATCCTTGCGGAGTATCGAGAATTAAAAAATGAAATATCCCAGAGGTCAGCTTTTAAAACGCAAATGGTCTATTTGACGTCGGTAACATTAGCCAGTTTAGTCATCGTATGGGGGATTACGGGAAGTGCAATGCCGATTTTCGTTTGTCCTATACTGACAGCGTTTTTCGCACTTAGGTGGAAGTCGCACCAAAGGAGAATCATGCGCATCGGGGTTTACATTAGAAAGAATATTGAAAAACGTCTGCCCGATTTGGGATGGGAGCATTTCACAGCAGGGCACAGCACGTCTAAGCTGTTGTATTGGCCCCGTTTGTTGGTTAGCTCCTCACGTCCTATATTCATAGTGACACAATTATTGGCGATTATACTTGTTGTTACTGCTATCAATGTCAAGGATTCCTTATATTGGTTCTTCTTGAGTATAAATGGAATGACTGTTATTTTCACAGGGATTGTCTTAATCCGAGACTGTATCGCCGATGTCAAAGATTATCAGCGATAAGAGATTAGCCTTTCCTCGATGTCGCTATAATAATTGGACTGAGTTTAAGAAGCTGATTGAGAAGGTAGATAAGGTTTATGAGGAGATGGGTTGAGGGGAAGGGAAGGATCCCGGGGACACCAGGGGAGAAAAAGCCCCCAGTGGGAAAATATATTGTAATTAGCTCGCTAACATATCGGGGATCTAAATGGTAATTTCTCTAAAGGGAGTTAAGGGCAAAGGCGAGATCAGAGGAGGTGAGAGAGATGAAGAATGCGGTTATATTTACTCTTATCATTGTAGTTGGATTCATGGTGTTTGCTCTGCTCTACCAACCAAAAAGAATTGAATCTGAAGAGAAAAAATACAGAATAACAATCTATCCCAGCTCATTTGCTGAAATTCATACATTTCTAGTTAACGAAGATACAGGCCAAACATTCATGCTGAAATATGTTAAAGACATTAAGGATACTAGAATCTATTATTGGTCTCCGATTGAATCCGAACATCCCTTCAGTAAAATAAAAATCCTACAAAAAGCTGAGTAATCAATCCTCCAACATCTCTTTCAATTCGTCAGTTGTTGGTGGTCTATTTGGGAGAACAGAAGGCCCCCTTGGGCAAAGTAAAGTGTAGTTAAGTACGCTTAGTCATTGGAGAGCTAAATTAGGAAAAATTATCTACCCCAGAATAAACCAAAGCCTTTACTTGACACGCAAGATATAACATATTTTCAAAACTCACGGGGAATTGACCAAAGTAGAGAGCATAAATTGGGGAGGTGAGAAGGAAAAGGTAATTCACCGGAGTAAAGACCAAACGTTAGTGAGGAGGTTAGAAAAATGAAAAAATTATCCAGCGGGTTAAGTGTTGTGTTGTTGGGAGTTTTTTTGCTGAGTGTTTTTGCAGCCAGCCAGGCCAGTAGTTGGAAGTTGGAAGAAAAGATTAACCCTGATAGAAAAGAGTTATGGGTAAGTGTATCAGGCAAAGAAACAACTGGTGTTCTCAGAAAAGAATTACAAAGGTCGAACCGTAGGCTGAGCCTGTACGGTCAAGGGTTTGGATTTCTGAAAAGGACAGGGCATGGATGGGAAACTCTACTTAGTTCTACCAATCCACTGATTGTCGCTTTTAGTCCCGACCAAAAGACATTCCTGAAGAATATCCATCCAGCGTACCATTATCTTTTCGTCATTCCTATGAAACAGGTAGAGAATATTTTAGCGGAACATAAATGCGTAATTGCTTCTCGAAAAGTTAAAACAAACACAGTAAGACAATTTTTGGATGACAAAGGCGAATGGACAATTGTTTCTGAAACAGAAGGAGAAAGCTACGTAACTCTAATTGCTGCTCCAAATAAGAGAACTCTCAAAAAAGCCATCACGCGCTTTTTCACTCTAAGTGAGGTTCCTTTGGAGCCGATTATATTTGTCGCTAAGTGATGAGTTATTTGTTCATACTCATGAAGAATCTGTCAAGATGGCAAAAGTAAGGTAGATCAAGATTTCATGCTGATTGACAAGAGAAAACACGCACATACAGGTTCATATAGGTACTTCCTCAAGGTAAGGCGACCTATATGACCTGGGTAAAATTGAAGCATCTGTATCGAGAGAATTTTATCAAGCCAGTCGTGGGATAGAGGAGTTTTGTAATACGAATAGAAAGAAATTAAGGGATGTGGATGTTGGCTACAAAATATTCAAAACTGAAGGAGCCTTGGGTTGCCAAGAAAAACTCCGGATAGCGTTACAGGTTTTGTAATTCTACTTTTTGCCATGGTGTTTGGAGCAGGGTTTTGGATTGGTTATGAGTGGGATGATTGGATGTTCGAGAGGTCTCGCAAAGACCCAAAAGTAGCAATATATAAGGAGGAAGAGCTAAAAGAAGAGAAACATAAGATTGCTTTTCAAAGAACTGTCGAATTTGCTAAAAGGAATCATCAGATAGATGAGGTAAAATTTGACGCTTTATTTGAACGGGACAACGGAGAGATTAGTTGTTTGGTCAAATGGAGTTCAGGAATAGAAGGCAGCAAACCATTACAAGCACAATTGATTATGCGTTATGACCAGCAGTTAGAGATAATCGATTACTGGTTGTTTAATTGGAGCCAGGATAAAAAGACTCGACTTACTCCTGAAGATGTTAACCGTAAATTGAAAGAAAAATTAAAGGAAGTACCCGGATTGATTAGGAACGTCTTCATAAGAGTATTTAGCGGAAAGGGGAAGTAGATAATGGCTGAACCAAAAGGACGAAGACTTGCTGTTGTTAACCAAGGGGGGGATTAAGATGTTAAAGTCTAAAATAGCCATCCTTGTTATTACTGTGCTCGTTCTACTCCTACCAACCGTTACGTTAGCCTCAATTGATATCTATTTTTCTCTTGTAGATGACCCTGAAGGAGCCATCATTGAGCAGTTGAATAAAGCTGGGGAAAGTATAGACATAGCTATGTATTACTTTACAGATAGGAATCTTGCTAACGCAGTAATAGATGCTCATAATCGAGGAGTAAAGGTAAGAATTTACCTTGATAAGGACCAGAAAGAGGCTAAGTACTCCAAATCCCGTTACTTGACAAAGCAAGGTATTACCATTCGTTATAGTAGCAATTCTTATCTCATGCACCACAAGTTTGCCGTAATAGATAATGAGGTGGTCGTAACAGGCTCTTATAACTGGACGGCTTCAGCGGGAGAGAGGAACAATGAGAATCTGTTAGTCATCCGAGATCGTCCCTTAGTAGGTAGATATGAGCAGGAGTTTGATCGACTTTGGAGTGAGCACTATTTAAGTGAGGAGAAGCTGGAAGCCCCAGCTCAGGAACTCAAGCCTTCTGAGCAACAGCCTCAAGCTGAGAAAATTGTTTATATTACCAAGACAGGAAAGAAATACCACGGGTTGGGCTGCCGCTATCTAAGCAAAAGCCGTATTCCGATTTCTTTAACAAAAGCAAAGCAGCGGGGATATACAGCGTGCAGCGTATGTAGGCCATCTCCGTAGGTGCGGTAGATAACGTCGTAGTGAGATTAACCTAGGCTGTACCGATATTACCCATTGTAACGATGGGCGACAACGTGAATGAGGACATCGAATTCCCTATGGAAATAGCCCATTAATGGGAGGGTGGGGACAGATAAGAGGAGTCCAAATGAGTCAAATAGAAAGAGACCTGCACAATCAGGGACTTGATATTGAAATCAGCGGCAAGGTCTACTGTAAAGAAGCAGTTTTGGAATGCGGCTACAAGTTCACGGACAGATGTTGGATCCATATCACCCACAGTACTGGCTCTACTATTAAAATTCATCTGGAGACACGAGACAAGAACACTAGCTTGCAGGATGTCGTAAAGGAATTTCGTAATGCATTGATAGACTACCAGCTCAGAGTGGACCTCGAACAGAAAATGCGGCCGATGCGAGAGCTAATTATTAAGAAAGCGTTTTTCCCTTTTGGAGACGAAGAATAGCGAAATGCAATCAGAATCCTATGTGATTTTGCCTTTTCGGTTCGAAAGAATAGACGGTGAAACGGTTTTTTTGACGAATGAGGTTGGGGAGTGTGTTTTTTTGTCGACAGATGCATTCAGAGAGTTTACCCACTATTCCATGAATAACAGGACGGAGGAGTTCTCCGACCTGAAATCCAAACATATGGTGGCAGATGGAGATATTGGTCCCGTTATGGAAATGTTAGCCACAAAGTATAGGACAAAGAAGAGATTTCTGAACGAGTTCACTTCACTGCACATGGTAGTGCCAACCCTGAGATGTAATTCAAGATGTATATATTGCCAGGCGTCAAGCAAACCACCTGAAGAGAAGGAATACGATATGGATAAACAGACTGCCAGGAAAATAGTCGAAACGATATTCATGTCACCCTCAGATAGAATAAAAATAGAGTTTCAAGGAGGGGAACCCTTACTAAACATCGATGTTGTGGAGTACATCATGAAGTACGCTGAGCTGCTCAGGGTCCTGCATAGAAAGCGAATCGATTTTGTCGTATGCACTAACCTTACTCTGGTGAATGAGAGGATGTTGCGTTTCTTTAAGAAGCATAATGTTGTACTGTCTACTTCCTTGGACGGTCCGAGAGAACTCCATAACCAGAACAGGCCCCTGAGAAATGCACTGAACAGCTATGACATTATGGCAAATAAACTGCAATTAGCCCGTAGCATTCTCGGAATGAATAACATTTCTGCATTGATGACCGTCACGAGAAGCAGTCTATCTCAAATCCGGACGATTATAGATGAGTATGTTAGTAGCGGATTTAATTCCATTTTCTTGCGGCCGATCAATCCGTATGGACGTGCAACGAAAAACAGTCCAGATTTTGACTACACTGTGGAAGATTTTTTCGAAGCGTACAAAGATGCATTGAAGTATATCATTGAATTGAATCTTCGAGGAAGTTTCTTTATTGAGGAATACACTTGTCTGCTGCTTGCGAGGATTATGACGCCCTTTGCAACAGGATTTGTTGATTTGCAGTCCCCTGCAGGAATTGGAATTGGAGGGGTCATTTACAATT
>JAHLWT010000266.1 GCA_019057775.1 Promethearchaeota archaeon | reverse complement strand
GGATGTTCAAGTATTTTTCCAAGCCAAAATTTTTCACTTTTCCAATAAATCATATTCATTTTTGCATTCATAATTACTTATTTAAGATTTATAAATATTAAATACTCTTTTATTAATGTGTGTTATTTCCCTTTATTTAAGAAAACTATATATACTCTCAATTTCAAATTTACTTAATTTTTTATATGTATTCTCTAACTTGGATAACTTTATGTATACTTTTTATCTTAATATTTTAATTTATGCATAACGTTGAGTTCACCGGCGCCAGCCGCTTCTACTGAGCTTTGATAGTGGCAGGCAATGTTGAATTTACCCAGAAACTTTGATCGTAGCGCAGCGGGTGGCGTCAGGTTGAGCGACTGGTTATGAGGAAAGTTACCATTCATTTAGTCTTTACTTTGAATTCTTTTAGCAATTCTTCAGCTTTTTCAATACCGTACTTTTCTATCATTTCATTCCATAAAGGAGAATTGCGAATTCGAAGTTGATAATCTTTTTCCATCTTTTCTATTTGTTCCGGATTTGGTTTTTCTCCTTTTCCTATGACATGAAACCCCTCCTCGTTTGCTAAATAATGTGGCGGCGATGAACTAGTGTCACTCGTGCAACATTTTTTATACTTCTTTCCACTGCCACAGGGGCAAGGATCATTTCGGCCGATCAGATTCATCATTTTTTCTTAATCCAAATGATATGATTGCTAAGACTCATAACGGTCTGGACATCAGTTGCGCCCGATCCCATACCCACACAACTTAATAGAAATCAATAAACTATCCTAAAGCACAGAACGTTAAGATTACGCCAAAGCTAGGGCGTCAACTGAATGCCATTGTTATGTGTTATTAGCATTATTATTTTCAACGGTTTACAATATGAACCGTAGCGTATTTCGGAGCGCTTTCTTATAAAGGTTTAACATCCTTTTATTAAAAGTATCAAAGCCTCGAAAGCCACCGCCACCGCTATGGTTTATATTGTGTGTGTGTGCCCGGAATGTCCACCGGGGTATATCGTAAAGATATGCAAATAAGCCAAAGGGAGCAACCTGTTGAAGGCAATATTTGTCCACAGGATGCATTGAAATCCCGAAGCCCCTAGACAGTGGGGGGCTTAATCCAAAGGCAAGGGCGTTGTCCGTGAGGGCAGGTCTGAAGTAAGCCGGAGGAGTGTGTTTGTACTGACGAACAGGAATTACAGGGATGGCATTTCTTGTAAGGCGCATATGAGGCATACTCTGGAGGATGAGATGACACATCACATCGAAGTCCGAAAACTGTCATTCAGGGGTATGTAGATGCGACAGGGATAAACACAGGGCAGGTGGACTTACCCGGGGGGAGGTCTTGGAATAGATTCGGTTTTCTATGAGCCAAGAAGTCAGCAGAGGTCATAGTAGGCGAGGATGCCACTGCTGTTGCAGTATCGAAGGTGAAGCTAACTGAGGTGTTGCGGTGCACAAGCTAAACGTGTTAATCGGGGATCTCCCACGGAGAAGCAACACGCCGAAGGACTGAACGCTAAACAGCCTGACAATTGCAATTTTCATGGCATAATCCATTATGGGTGACCGATTCTCTAGATAAGCCAACGGTTTTGTGAATAAGGGCAAGGTACAGTCGGTGAAAAAAGCTTCTGTACTGTTTGGCGAACCGCCGTATACGAGACCCGTACGTAGGGTGATGTGAGAGGTGCACTGGCTCCGGTTATCCCGGAGTCAGCCGCCTACTCGATTATATGAAAAAAATCGGGCGCTATTTACAATATTATTATTAATTATTACAAATCTCTAACGTTGATTGCTCACGCAGACCAGGACAATCTTTTTTACTTGTTAGTTATTAATTCACTACATACGACCCTAAATAATCATTATCATTTCTCAGCATTCTTATTTTCTTTCATGTCTGAAAGGGCCTCGAGAGCATCAATAACATGTTTCATATATGCTAATCCTGGGCCACCACTCATGAGAATAGCTACAGAAGCAGCTTCTAAAATTTCTTCTTCAGTTGCCCCACTTTTCATTGCACCTGCAGTATGAGAATAGATACAATATTCGCACCCCTTAGAAACAGCAATGCCTAAGGCAATGAACTCCTTCTCTTTGATGCTTAATTTTCCTTCTTGGATCATTATGGTATCGTGTAAATTATAAAAGCTCGTTACAACATCAGGGCATTTGTTTTTAAACTTTTCCATAAAGTCAGACATTTCCTTGTAAATGTTATCTTTTTCTTGAGCCAGAACCTGAGTTTTTGAAACGGTTATTATACACGCTACAATTAACAGAATTACCAGAAAATTTTTCCTTTTCATTTTATTATCTCCTATTAAATTTTGTAAATGCCTATATTTATCTGTATTAATAAAAATTTGATTACAGCTTTACTAACTGGGTTTGATTAATGAGTTATTTTATATTACCGCTAAGATCAGCCGTATAATAATATAACTAATCCATATCAGTCGGACTCCTTATTCTAAGCCCGCTTTTGTTTATTGAGTGAGAATAAACCATAGTTGTTCTTGCATCTTATTATATAAACTGCCCGATTTTTACATATTGTGTATAATCATTGTTCATATACTACTAAATGCAGCGGATAAACACAATTGTTTTTATTTAGTCTATACACATAACGGTGGAGCTAAGGGGCTGGGTGATCCGTGCCACCTGAATTTAATATCTGTAAGTAATCTATTCTTAGCATTTGGCTTTATAAGCTGCTCCTGCTTCCCAGTCCCCTTCAGCGTATTGTTAGACGGGACGCTTTCATCCTATAACGGCAGATGCTTTTCTGGATTGTTGTTTATCCCAGTCTTATAGATGTCTATGCCTGTTACAGTTAGAAGAACGGCGCGGTAAGCATCAAGTAACACAGTGTGAATCTCTGCAAGATCCTGCATCATGAGAGTGCGGCCCTGGTCCGTGTTTATTTTGAAGTTATGCTCCCTATAAAAGCGGTGGTTGAGCCTGTTACGAACTTGGAGTGCTTGCTCCAGCAAGTCACAGATGTCATCCAGTCCAGTTGTGGGTTTGTCAAGCTTTCGAAGGATTGCGCCTAATGTCTGTCGATTTACTTGGTCAAATATTGTTTGCCCCTCGATTGCATCGGGCGATTCAAACAAACTGGCGTCTGTTGCCATTTGCTCGATAAGTATAGTACCTAGCTCCGTTTCTAGGAGTTGGGCAGCTTCAACCACTTCTCCAAACTTTCTGTATATGTCATTTTTACTTGGCATAAGATCCTATTTCGCTCCGTCTAACATATATTCTACTGCAAAGTACTATATTATATTCAATAAATGTAATTAATAACGGAATCTGTATAATATAATCTTGTTTATTAAAATGCGTACTTTTCCATATAATATGCTATTTTTGCATTATAATACGTAAAAATCAACTCATTTCAGGAATTGTAATGCCAAAAAAATCAAAATTATTGGAACAGGTAAGACTGGTAATTCGTACCAAACATTATGCTTACTCCACTGAAAAGACTTATGTTGACTGGATATATCGCTTTATTATTTTTCACAATAAAAAACACCCGAAAAATATGGGCGGGCAGGAGATATCTGAATTCCTGACAAACCTGGCCAATAAACGTAAAGTTTCTGCCTCTACTCAAAACCAGGCCTTAAACGCGATTGTTTTTTTATATAAGAAAGTTTTAAAAATTGATTTGAAAGATTTTTCCTTTAAACATTCAAAAGTCGGAAAAAGAATACCGGTTGTTTTAAGCCAGGATGAAGTTAAGAAAATATTATCTCACCTTCAGGGCGAGGCATGGCTGATGACAAGTCTGTTATACGGTTGTGGTTTAAGATTAACGGAATGTTTAAGGTTACGGATAAAAGATATTGATTTTGAATTAAATGAAATTGTTGTCCGTGACGGAAAAGGAAATAACGACAGAAGGACCATTTTCCCTGAACGGCTTAAGGAACCTCTGAACAGGCAAATAAAAAAAGCCATGTTGCAATTGGAAGAGAATATGTCAATCAAACAATTTCATGGAGCATCCATGCCCGAAGCCCTGGAAAGAAAATACCCGAATGCACCAAAAGAAACCGGTTGGCAGTATATTTTCCCGGCTCGAAAACCAGGGATAGATCCCCGGTCGGGTAAACTGAAACAACACTACCGTAACGAAAGTTATTTACAGAAAGCGGTAAAAAAAGCAGTTCGTGAAGCAGGTATTAAAAAAAATGCAGGGTGCCATACCCTCAGGCACAGTTTCGCTACTCATTTACTTGAGGATGGTTATGATATCCGGACAGTGCAGGAACTACTCGGACATAAAAACGTACAAACAACCATGGTCTATACCCATGTTCTGAGCCGGAACAAATATAACGTGAAGAGTCCACTGGATAATTTGAATTTGTAAAACGACTCAAGAGAGTTGTTCTACAATCATGTTCTGTTTTTCCTGTAAAATATTATAACTCGTAACCCGATCTGGAGAGGCTGTGTGAAAATGTTTTTCCAAACTAATTTTGACTAACCCCGCCATTTATGGCGGGGCATCCAGATTGCCCCGTTGATTAGGGACTTTAGTTCCTAACCAACTGATATAAACAAGATTAATTTCCTATAAAGTTAAGCCAGCCACTCCCTGATTCTGCAAATTCGTCCCCGTATATCGACTCCATTAGGACAGAGAACAGAACAGTGTTCACATTTATTACATGATATCTGACGTCTTTTTTCAGGAATTAATAAAAAATTAGATCGTGCAAGATTTATATCCCTGTAACCCTCTATGTACATAACAGTACGGATCAAATCGGATATTGCCAATCCTTTCGGACATTTTCCTTCACAGGTACCACACATACGACAGAAGCGCCGGGAATTGTAGGAAACCATGGTTTGGAGTAATTTTCGATCTTCTTCAGACAGTGATTGTTTCACAGCTGCCACATTTTGCTCTACCTGATCTATAGTATTCATAATTACCGGAAAAGTATGAATTCTTTTATCAGCAGCTAACCAGCGGAGTAAGGCATCCGGTTTTTTCGTAGTCTTTTCATAAAATTTACCTGCTAAAGGTTTCATTGGAGTGATACCCAAGCCTGCAGTATACAACTTATCTAACTTTTTACTGTCATCAGTTGATGACAGGTAATTGTAAGTCATCATGACAACATCTATTGGAGATTCAGGGAGAGTCAGATTTACAATATCCTGATCAAGATTGTGGGTGGTAATACCGGTCCATCGAATTTTGCCGGCACTTCTTGCTATGTTAACAGCTTCGTGAAACTCATTCAGCACTTCCGGTCTGGGAGTCATAACAAACCATACATCTAAATGGCCAAACCCGGATTGTTGCAGATAATTGTCCAGGTCCTCCAGCAACATCGCTTGTGAAGCCTTAGGATATGACATATAAGCGATTTTAATTTGTTTTCGGAAAGGAAGAAGAGCCGCACATGCATCAAGATTATAAGCCGGATCCCTGTCACCCATATGAAAATAATTCACACCCAGTTCGATAGCACGCTGATAGACCACTTTATTCTTCACTTGAGTGCATCCAAATCCCAGTATTGAAACAGAGAGTTTCGTACGACCAAGAACACGTTTCGGCATCTCAGGTGAATTCGAATTACAAT
>JAHLWT010000265.1 GCA_019057775.1 Promethearchaeota archaeon | reverse complement strand
TTACATTTAACACATTCAACTTTTCTATCTTTAGTTGCATGTTCATCTTCCCACTCATGATTACAATCATAACATCCATAGCCAATGAAATTCAGTTTATAATCAAAATTACCCCCATAAATCTTAATTGATTTACCTTCGATAAGGGCTCGAGTAGATTTTTGATGAGCGTTTTCGAGAATGCGTGAAAACGTAGGTTGACTAATACCCATTTTTTCAGCGGCTTCTTTTTGATTAAATCTCATATAATGCTTTAGTCTCATAGCTTCAAATTCAGCTACTGTTAGAATAATGTTCTCTTCTTCAATCGGAGGTGTATTAGCGAAATAAAAGTTATTAGGCGTAAGGTGAACCCATCTACGGTGTCTTCTTCTTCCCATATTAGATCACTGAAAAAACAGATATTATAATCTTTTGCATTTAAATTATTAATCCTTTTTCTATTATTAATTCATTCAGGTTTTAAAAAGTATTTATTGAAATTAGAAAATTAGAGTATCATAGAGGTATCAAAAAAAAATAAAAAGTTAGTTTACTAATTATTTTCTAATCTGTACTTTTGGTTTAATTGGGGATGCTCCACCCATATTCGTAATAATTGGACAATGAGAAAATACTTTATCCATTAACTCATTTATTTTTGCTTCTGGAGCATCTGCCTTAATTCTAACAACAGGTTCAAGTTTATCATAACCCGCAAGCAAGTTATCATCAATACCAAAAATTGCTCCTAAATTGATATGTCCTCGAGAATTAACGGTCATACTTTCAATTTTTATATCCATTATTTTAGCCCAAAACTTTGTAACAGCAATGATACAGGCACCAATCGAAGCTAAAATTACTAATAAAGGAGAAGGGCCTTCATTTGTTCCATCTAATCCTGGAGGAGCATCTATTAGTAGTTTAAAAGGCTTTGCTCCCATAGTACACTCAATTTGCATCCCATCAGGCAGCATTTCGCAAGCAATGTTAAAATTTTTTTCCCCCTTTTTAATATCTGCTTTTATAGCTTCATACGTTTCTTTAAAACTTGGCATTTTAAATCCTCTTTTTTAATTTACATGAATTTATACAATTAAAATTTCAATTAATCGGTGTGAGTATGATTAGAGTGCTCTCCACAGCTTGCATTACCCATTGGTTTTAATTGGTTTTGTAGTAATAATTCTACATTTTTTTCAACACTTCCATCTACACCTTGGTACAGATTAATTTGAACTTGTTGAAATCCTATAAAGGGGCGTCCACCAATACCTCCTACAATCATATCAGTGACCTTATTTTCCTTCATTTTCATAACCGGTTCCATACAACCTGAATGACCTTGGTTCTGATAACTAAACACTTTTCTAAGTTCATTATCATTAGAAATTTCAATTCCAATGAAATAATTACAGTGCCCAAAATGTGGTGAAATATTATCAGATAATTCAGGTCCATCAGAAGGGATTCCTATAACTTTACTCATAATTCGTTTATCTAGATTATTTTTTATAATTATTCATTTTTAATGATATTGATTACTAGAAGTGATCTTTGTATTTATATTTTATGAATAAATATTCAGAATAATTGTGATTAAGAAAAATGAATCTTCTCAGATGGGCTTTAATCATTGATAACTGATTTCATTTTAAATCTGTTTTTTTATTTGATAAACAGATCTGTTTAAATAGATCTATTTATGTATTTTAAGTATGACCCAAAAAACAATTTCATTATCAGAGCGAGTTTTCAAATTATTAAAAAATGAAAAAAGAGAAGGAGAGTCTTTTTCAAACGTGATTGAAAGATTTCTTTCTAAGAAAAAGAATCCATGGTTAATGATGCAAAAGAAATTTGATCCAGACTTATGGGAAGGATTAATGGATAAATTAACAAAAATGAGAGAACAAAATTTAACTGGTAGTGAAAAGAATGATTAAAATAGTAGATACAAATATAGCTATTGATTTTTTAAGAGGAGATAATCCGAAAGTAGAGAAAAAAATCAAAAATTTAATATCCCAAGGAACTGACTTAACAATAACTCAGATAACTTCATGTGAATTGTGGTATGGAGTTTATGCCTTAAGATCTAAACAAAAACAAATTGCTGAGGCAAAAAAATTAAATAATTTTCTTATCAATCTTTCTGAAATTAAAACTTTAGATTCAAATTCTAGTAGAGTCTATGGCGAAATTTGTGCAGAATTGGACAGAACTGGAATGCGAGTACCTCAATTTGATTTATTAAATGCGTCTATTGCCATAGCAAATAAGGTTCATTTAATAACAAAAGATAAAAAGCATTTTCCTCAAATCAGCACCTTTTCAGAATTTGATTTTCTTGAATTATGGGAATAATAAATCAAAATTTAAAATAAATTATATAATAGCATTTTCTTAGAAAATTTTAATTTTCTTAAAATCAAGTAATATTTAGAACATTAATTTTTTAGGTGTTTATAAATTTATTTAACTTCTACTGTTAGTAATAAGGGATTAACTACAATTCCTAAAGAAATCAGGCAAAAATTAAATATTAAGAAGGGGGATAAAATATATTGGATTATTAGTGATGATGAAACAGCTGACTTAATTATTGCTCATAAACCTTTAAAGTTTTTAACTGGACGTCATTCACAAAAAGATTTAACATATGAAGATTTAGAAGAATCTGCCGATGATATTGTCTTGGATTTGGTGAAAAAAAATCCTAAATCATTATAAAAATAATAGATTCATTTGTCAATACATTGTCCACATGCAATTTCAAGCTGAATAAAAATATTTATCATCAAATTTCTATATATATAGTATACCACCATTATTTTCAAAAGATAAAGTATTAAATTTTATTAAATCTCTTCCTGATGATTTATCTATAGAAGAAATTACATATCGATTGTATGTTAATGAGAGAATTATTAAAGCTCAACAACAAATTAAAGATGGAAATTTTCTTACACATGAAGATGCAAAGGAAAGAATGAAGAAATAGTTGACATAAAATGGTCTAACGATGCTCTCTTAGACTTAGATGCTATATCTGAATATATTTCACAAGCTTCTCCAGAAAATGCCAAAAAATTTATTCAAGAAATATTTAAAAAAGTAGAAAATTTGTCAACTTTTCCATTTATGGGGCGTACTGTTCCAGATCAAAGTAATGAGAAGCTTCATGAAATACTTCATTAAAATTATCGAATTATTTATGAAAGTAAGGATGATCTTGTAGAAGTACTTATTGTTATTCATGGAAGTCGTATTCTACGAATCTAAAGATGTAAAAAATCCATAACTTTAGATGATTATTGATTTTAAAAAATTATTAGATTCAAATATATTTTTTATTAAAATTTTTTGGATGTAGTGATTTCTTATAACTTAAGTTAAAAAAATCTATAGTGATTTAAGATTGTTTAATAAAATTTTTTTGGTAAAAATATAATAAATTTTTTTCATAGTCACCATATTATCCAGGGAATAATTCTAGCTTTATAGATAAGCTGAAATATCTTCAAACCTTAACTTATAAATTTTAATCCAAGTATTTAATTCTTCTTGTGTTAATAAATGAAATTCAAACGGATGGCTAAGAGGTAATCCAGCATTTTCTTCAATTTTTGCGATTAATTCTGCCCTTTTTAAGTGCTTTTTAGGGATATTTGCAATTATTAGAATATCTATATCACTTCCAGCTACAAGATTTCCTTCAATTATACTCCCAAACAAAAAAACTTTAGAATCATTTAAAATAGTTTTTATGCTACTTTCAATCTTTTTTAAATATTTTTTGTAATTTTTGATCATATTATTGGTTCTTATCATTATCTCTAACAGATTCGGCAACATCTTTTACCTCTTCAGCAATTTTTAAAGCTTCTTTAGCGTCTTCTTTCTCATAAACAAAGCTAAAATATCGAGAATTTAAATAAGCACTTTCAAGAAATATAAAGGCTTTTCTATCATATTTAAATACTTCATCTTTAGTTAATTGAAATAATATTCCAAATAATTACCTGATTGAATGTGTTTTGGGAATTTCACCACCCATTTCTAAAATTATGGCTTTTAATAAAATTTGAACAGATTGTTCTGCCATAAAACAAGTTAAATCCCAATCTTCTTTCTGAAATCTCTCCTTAGCTCCATCCAAAAAATTTCTTGGTCGTTTTAGAAAAAGCTCTATTTCTTCTTTATGCATATATAATAACATTGTTTTTTTAATTATATATTTTTATTTCATGTTGAGGTCAATTTTTAATTATTTCAATTCTCTAGAATAAGGAACTCTCTAAAATAAAGAAATTCTCTAAAATAAGGAAACTGGTATAATAATAAAAAAAAAATAAAAATTTTCTTGCTTAAATGAGATAATGTCCTATTATGAAAAGAACTAATGCCGAATTTCTAGATTTCTGGAAAATTAAAGAGTTGATGTTGAAATGACTAGAAATGAGGATATTACCGATATTGAGGAATTTGGTATACCAGATGGAATAGTTTTTAGAATTTCAATTTGGTAAAAATATTTTATCAAAAATAGACTGAGTGTATCCATTAAAATAATATATAAATAAAATAGATATTAAAAATGAATAACAAGAATCGAAAATCTAAGCGGCCATATTGTTCTAATAGCCCAAAAATTCATCAAGATCACTATTTATCTGATCAAAATGCTAATGCATTCCAATATAATTACTCGGAAAATATTGAAACCAAATTAATTAGAACCTTAATAGGCATTACTTATAAATACGAGATAGAAATTATACAGCACCTAAGAGAATTTTATTCAAAAGATGAATTTGAGAAAAAATTTTCATTTATCATAGATGAGGAAGGTTATGAAAAATTTAGACGTTATAAAGGCGATATTTCCCAAACTAATTTACAAAATCTACTACATATACGGGAGGCTACTTTTGTAAGCTGGTTACGAGGAGGATGGATTGTAAATTCATTACATAACAAAACTTTTGTAATTTTAATTAGTTCTGTGAAAAATTTCCCGGTAGGGCATATAAGGGATAACTTTTGGAACGCTATAATGGAATATGCAAAAAATTACGAATATATAGAGTTTACATCGGAATTACTTCTGATTTTTAACGAGAACAGTGAGAAATTTCTTAATTATAAGGATGTTTCCGAACTATTTAATTTCCATAACGCATATCTCGTCCAAAATTTTCATTATAGTCTAGCATTTGAAACTTATAATAAATATTTTAATTTATTAGTTGCTGTTTTTCTACTCAAAAAAGCAGAGCTAAAAATTTCCTCAAATGCACTAAAAATTCTCAAAAAAAAAAGCTATACACTTATTTTTGATACGATGGTTTCAAAAAAATTGTTAAAAGGATATCGGAAAAAAGAATTTGATATTATTTTTTGTTCATTGCTATATTTAAATATTAATAGAATAATTAAAGACAGTAAAAATTTTAAAAAGTTTGAGCTAGTTGATCTTAGTTCTAAAATTTCTGATGAAGGCTATAGATACATATTTTCTGAAACTTTTAGAGATGATTATTCAATAAAACGTGTGTGTTTTAAATTAAAAAATCTACTCAAAGCTATGTGTGTTATCAAAACTCCAGAGGGGGTTATTGATAAAATTGATCAATATTTAGCAACTTGGGATCGAGACTATCATGAAT
>JAHLWT010000264.1 GCA_019057775.1 Promethearchaeota archaeon | reverse complement strand
GGTACTTTTGCCTTTTATCTTTTGTCTTTTATCTTTGTAAAAATAAACTTTCATTTTTCACATTATACCTTGGAAAAACAATGAAGAAAATCGGTTTATTCTATGGTCCCATCGGAGGTTCTGTAGAGCAGGTTGCAACAAAAATAGCCAAACAAATAGGTGAGGATAAGGTTGATATAAAACCCGTTAAGGAAGCTACGGCGAAAGATTTCGACGAATATGAAAACATAATACTGGGCATTTCAACCATCAGCAGTGAAACCTGGCAATCGGAAAGTCCGGCTAATGACTGGGATAAATTCCTTTCACAACTGGACCATGTTAATTATACTGGTAAAACATTTGCACTTTTCGGGTTGGGGAATCATATATCTTATCCTCTCCACTTCGTTGATGCTCTGGGAATCCTGGGAAAGATACTTATTCAAAATGAAGTAAAAATTATCGGCAGGGTTCCTACCGAAAACTATGAATTTGAAGATTCTGAGGGTGTGATCGACGGAAAATTTATTGGCTTACCAATTGATGAGGATTTCGATGCGGATAAAACAGACAGCAGAATAGAAGAATGGCTTGACCTTATTTTACCTTTGTATAATTAAAGGTTTTGTTGTAAGGGCAGTTTGTAATAATACTGCCCTTTTTTTATGATAACAATTGCTTTAGCCAGAATAAATATAATGTCCGCTATATGAAAGACAAACCAATTGATTATGTAACTGTTAAGAAGAAAATCAAGGAATGTGTGGTAACCAGTGTTGGTAAAAGTTCTATTCGGGAAATTGTTCGTCTGGTAAATTGCATCGAGAAAGCAACCGGTGAAAAGTTTATACGGATGGAGATGGGGGTTCCGGGCCTGCCACCTTCGAAGGTTGGAATAGAAGCAGAAATTGAGGCGCTTAAAAAAGGAGTTGCCTCCAAATATGCGATGATCGAAGGAGTACCGGAATTAAAAAGGGAAATCGCAAAATTTGTTAAATTGTTTCTGGATATTGACGTAAACCCGGCGGGTTGTATTCCTACTGTTGGTTCCATGCAGGGTGGGATGGCAACCTTTATGGTAGCAAACAGGAATGATAAAAACAGGGAAGGAACCCTTTTTATTGACCCGGGATTTCCCGTTCAGAAACAACAGGTTAAAGTCCTGGGCCATGCTTACCGGTCGTTTGATGTATATAATTACAGGGGAAATAAATTGAAGGATAAAATTGAATCCCACCTTGTAACAGGAAAAGTATCGAGTATTTTATACTCCAACCCGAATAATCCTTCCTGGATTTGTTTTTCAGAGAAGGAATTGAAAATTATCGGGGAATTGGCAAATAAATATGATATAATTGTTGTTGAGGATTTAGCATACATATGCATGGATTTCAGAAAAGATTATTCCAGACCGGGTGAACCACCCTTCCAGCCAACCGTTGCAAAATATACAGATAATTACCTCTTATTGATCTCCAGTTCGAAAGTATTTAGCTATGCCGGACAGAGGATAGGAATGATGGTTGTTTCGGATAAGTTGTTTAACAGAAAGTATCCGGATTTGAAACGATATTATGCTTCCGATCAGTTTGGACATTCAATGATCTACGGTGCTTTATATGTCCTTTCAGCCGGTGTTTGCCATTCTTCCCAATGGGGTCTGGCTACCATCCTGAAAGAAGCCAATGATGGAAATTATAATTTTATTGAAGAAGTTAAAGAGTATGGAGAAAAAGCCAGGATCATGAAAGAGATGTTTTTGAAAAACGGCTTTACCATTGTGTATGATAAAGACGAAGGGGAACCCATTGCGGATGGCTTTTATTTTACCTTTGCTTATCCGGGGTTTTCAGGAAGTGACCTTCTTGAAGAATTGCTCTATTATGGTATAAGTGCCATAACACTTGATATCACCGGCAGTGATCGTCATGAAGGATTAAGGGCATGTGTTTCGTATGTCGGCTGGGATCAAATGAATACTCTGGAATACCGCTTAAAAATATTCCATGAACATCATTCGTAATTTGATATTGATAAAAATTTTGAAGAGTTTTCCTATAAAATTTTAACTTTGACACGATTGATTTTCATAATCTCTCTAATATATTTTATTTAAAATGGCAAAAGTTAAAGGTGCAATTGTTGTTGATTTTGAAAAGTGCAAGGGCTGTGAGATATGTGTTGTTTCCTGTCCTACTGATGTTATTGAAATGACAAAGGAAGTTAATTCTAAAGGATACCATGTTGCTTATTCGGCAAAACCCGATGATTGTACAGGTTGTGCCAACTGTGCAATTGTTTGCCATGACGCTGTGATCACGCTTTATAAAATGAAAATTGTTGTAGAAAAAATCGCATAAAAATTCCTTTTAACATGGAAGAATTTCAATTAATGAAGGGAAACGAAGCAGTTGCTGAAGCTGCTATTCGAGCCGGAGCTGATGGTTATTTTGGTTATCCTATTACTCCCCAGTCGGAAGTAATGGAATACCTTATGGCTGCCAAACCACATGAACGAACGGGCATGGTTGTTCTTCAGGCGGAAAGCGAGGTAGCTGCAATTAACATGCTTTATGGAGGTGCCGGCGCCGGAAAGAAGGTAATGACTTCCTCCTCCAGCCCTGGAATAAGCTTAATGCAGGAAGGACTTTCATATATTGCGGGAGCAGAATTGCCTTGCCTGGTGGTGAATGTTGTCAGGGGAGGCCCGGGACTGGGAACAATTCAACCCTCTCAATGCGACTATAACCAGGCTACAAAAGGAGGAGGCCATGGTGATTACCATTTAATTGTACTCGCCCCGGCATCGGTTCAGGAAATGGCAGATTTTGTAACGGTTTGCTTCGATCTTGCATTCAAATACAGAAACCCGACCATGATTCTCTCCGATGGAGCAATAGGACAAATGATGGAGAAAGTGAAGTTTGCAGAACAAGCGCCCAGATTGACCAAAGCACCCAAATGGGCATCAACCGGTAAAACACCCGATCGTGAAAGAAATATCCTTACCTCCATCGACCTGGATCCGTCCCGTCAAGAGAAATTTAATGAGAAACTTATAAGGAAATATAAAGAAATTGAAGAAAAAGAGGTGAGATATGAAAAGATTTTATGTGATGATGCCGAGTACCTGTTTGTTGCATACGGAACCAGTTCAAGGATTTGCCAAAAATCTATACAGCTTGCCAGAGAGGAAGGAATAAAAGTCGGTCTATTCAGGCCTATAACTTTATGGCCATATCCAAAAAAGGAAATCCGTGCAATGACAGATCAGATCAAAGGTATCCTTACGGTTGAAATGAGTGCAGGTCAAATGATCGAAGATGTTCTTCTGTCGGTTGAAGGCAAAGTAAAAGTAGCCCATTATGGCAGAACAGGTGGAATGATTCCCACACCTGAAGAAATTGTGGAAGCGTTGAAACGAAAAATTTCAGGAGGGTAAAACATGGCAGAAACTCCTTTATATAATGATATTGTCAGGGAAGAAAACCTTGTTTATGCAAAAACAAAGGTTTTAACTGATAATGTGATGCATTATTGCCCGGGTTGTGGTCATGGTACTACACACAGGCTTGTTGCTGAAGTGATTGAAGAATTGGGTATACAATCCGACACCATCGGCGTAGCTCCGGTTGGTTGTTCTGTGTTAATGTATAATTATATGGATATCGATATGCAGGAAGCGGCTCATGGCAGAGCTCCCGCAGTAGCAACAGCAATAAAAAGGCTTCTCCCGGAAAAATATGTTTTTACTTACCAGGGCGATGGAGATTTGGCTGCCATCGGAACTGCCGAAACCATTCATGCATGCAACAGGGGAGAACACTTTACTATAATTTTCATAAACAATGGTATCTATGGAATGACTGGAGGACAAATGGCTCCAACAACCTTACCAAATATGAAAACCTCAACCTCTCCCTATGGCAGAGATGTAAAGATGATGGGGAATCCTCTGAGAATGACCGAGTTAGTGGCCACCTTACCGGGTACATGTTTTGTAACCCGGCAATCTGTCCATTCTCCCGCCAACGTAAGGAAAGCCAAAAAAGCCATTAAAAAGGCATTTGAATATCAAAATCTGAAACAGGGAATTTCTTTTGTGGAAATTGTTTCAAATTGTCCTTCCGGTTGGAAGATGACTCCTTTGCAATCGAATGAATGGATGGTGGAAAATATGTTTCCCTTTTATCCTCTTGGGGATATAAAAACTCCTGATGCAAAACCGGAAGTACAAGTTGAACAAAAAGAGGGAGATGTTTTACACAATTCGTTTAATCAGATTAACAAGGATTCTAAACAGGTAAAATATTGACATATGACTGAAGAAATAATAATTGCCGGCTTTGGTGGACAAGGCGTTCTTTCGATGGGAAAGATATTGTGCTATTCAGGTGTTATGCAGGGACAGGAGGTAAGCTGGATGCCCTCATATGGTCCTGAAATGCGCGGTGGAACAGCTAATGTGACCGTTATCCTGAGCGATGACCGCATCAGTTCACCTATCCTCAATGCATTTGATACAGCTATTTTGCTGAACCAGCAATCGTTGGATAAATTTGAACCTGCGGTAAAACCCGGAGGAACATTATTATATGATAGTAACGGAATTTCCAGGCATCCTGAAAGAAAGGATATAAATATATACCGGGCTGATGGTGCTGAGGAAGCTGCCAAAATGGAAACAACCAAGGCATTTAACATGATTATGTTGGGAGCTTACCTGAAAATTAATCCCATCGTTAAACTGGATAATGTTACAAAGGGATTAAAAAAATCCTTGCCCCAGCGTTATCACCACCTTATCCCCCTGAACGAAAAGGCTATTAAAAAAGGCTTGGAAATCGTACAGGAAATCCATAAGATATGATACCGTTCAGCGTTACCTGCTATAGAAATGCATTTCCTTTATGTATGAATAAACCGCTTCAGGTAAATAATAACTTACATCCTTTCCCTTCTGTATGGCTTGCCGGATAAAGCTTGATGAGATTTCCATTCGCGGTGCTTTTACGACATGAATTTTCCCTTCTTTAAGAAGACTTGAAATTTTCTGCCTGTCTTCAGATTTTTCTCTGGTACGCGGGTAAACATAAAACTCATAATGTTCAATTAATTCCTTAAAATTTTTCCATTTTTTCAGGGTGTATAAATTATCTTCACCAATAATCAGCGAAAAATTCTTTTTGGGATGTTTTTCTTTTAAGTAAGTTAAGGTATCGATGGTATAGGAAGGTTTTGGCAGTTTAAATTCAATATTGGAGACCTTTAATTTCGGATTTTCCCCGATTGCCCTTACCGCCAGCTCGTAACGAAAATAATCTGCCAAAAGGGAAGATCTTTGTTTTAACGGGTTTTGTGGACTGATGACAAACCAAACCTGATCCAGACCGGTGAATTCAACCATATAATTGGCAATGGCTAAATGACCAATATGAATCGGATTAAACGAGCCGAAATATAAACCTACGTTCATGCTATTATCCCGTGTGAGTTTGTTTTTAGAAGAAAGTTTTTTAAAGATTATATTTCTTCTTGATTATCAAAGTATAAATGCCTAAAAAAATGCCTGGAATAACGTGAATTCGATATCCGCTTAGCGGATTACGATGCTGTCGGATGTTTCCATCCGACAGTTAATGATATGACAAGATTTTAATTACTCCAGTATTCAATGTCAGGTGGAAATCAGCCTGAGGCGGACAGGCACCTGACATCAT
>JAHLWT010000263.1 GCA_019057775.1 Promethearchaeota archaeon | reverse complement strand
TGCAATTTTTATAAAAAACAAAAAATTAATCCCTACATAATTAATAGAGATTAAATTGAATCTTGATATATTTGATTTTTTTGATTTTACGAACCGAGGGTTGTTTTAATGAAACGGCATTAATTCAAAACCCAAAATCGTAAATATTTTCAATTCAATAACCTTATTTTTCCTCGTAAGGTCATTTTATAATACTAGCGAGTTGACATAATACCGATTCTGCGACACAATCTCACCCTTATTGCTTTAATCAAATGATTAATAAAATGATTTGACAATTATCAAGTTATCTACTAAAATAATTTTTCGGATTTAATTATGAACGAAAAACAAATAAAGCAATTAAGAAAAATACTTTCTCTTTCTCAAGAAAAATTTGCTCGCGTTATTTGTGTCACATTAGTTACTGTTTCTCGATGGGAAAGAGGGATCTCTAAGCCCAGCGGTTTGGCCGAAGATAAATTGTTGTTAATTAACTCTCTCGCCGAGAGAGTAAAGGCGGTATTTGGTAGCATAGCAAAAAAATGGCTTGAAAGCCCGAACGATAATCTCAAAGGAAAAAAGCCCATAAAAGTGCTAGAGACTTTTGAAGGGATTGAAGCAGTAAACACTATCCTTAATAAGGAATCGAAAACGCAAGAAAAAAAAGAAAAATAATAAAAGAAAATGTTTAAAGAAGATTTATCACAGAACATATGGAATAAGCTAAAGCTTTTCAGCAAACCGATTTCTGAAATTCAACCATTAGAAATAATACCTGCTAATAAAGATATATTTAATAAATGCGTAGGTATAGTTCGGACGTTTTTTACAAAAGGAACAGGGAAGAGATCACCACTAAAAGGTTTTCTTTTTGAGGGCATACCTGGAACAGGGAAAACAGAATTAGTCAAGCAGGTGGCTCGTTCTCTTCTATCTCATCACGAAGAAAATAAGAATGAGATATTCTTTCTCTTTGTTGATGGAGCAACTATTGCTACGCCTAGGTGGGGAGATGCTGAAAATACCTTGAAAGCTGTTTTTTCTTTCCATGATTATTTAAAAGGACTGAAGCCTTCAAATAAGTCTTATAATCCAAGACTGATAATTCTATTTGATGATATTGAATCACTAATGCTTTCAAGAAGTGCTGATATATCTAAAGAGTGGCACTATTCAATAAACTCTGTTTTTTTTCATGCCATGGACGAGATTGACGCTTCACGAAATTTTATATTCGCTACCACAAATAAACCTGAACTAGTTGATGATGCGTTACGAGATAGATTGTATCCTATAAAATTTATGCCTCCTGACAAAAATTCCCTTCGCTTCATAGCTGATGAGATTATAAAGAACGCAGGCGAAATAGGAGAAAACATAAAAAATAACGTCTTATTAGAAATATCAAAAAAAATAGACTCAGGAAATATTGTTTCAATAAGGGATATAGAACGGGAAGCAATGGTATTTCTTATAGAGAGGGGGGCATGGTAGAAGGAGAAAAATCTAGGGTATTTATGCAGATTACGGGATCAGATATTGACAAAATATTTGAATGGTTTGATGCGAATAAAGATAAATTCAATATTGAAGTTCTTTATACAATGGGGATAATGCCCAGTGACAGGAATTTAGCTAAACCTCTTGGATTTTGCACCTTATTGAAGGCAAATGAAAATAATATGATTGATGAATTGATTAGAATAAAGTCAGAAGTCGAAAAAATGAATGATTGGGAATGTAATTTTCTGAAAACAAAAGAAATATCAATTCTAAATATCAATTTTAATCTAAATTCTTTAATTTTTAAAAGAAAAATAAGCTCTCTAGGACAATTTCGCTTATTTTATAATGTTTATTATATAGAAAAAAATTATGCAGGTAAAATAATCAATATCGTGGTAGATGGAAAGTTTTTTGAAGTTTATTATAGAGGAGAGTATATAAAAAATTACTTATTTAAAAATTTCTCAACGGGAATCAAAAGAAGGACAAATTCATTAGGAAAATTTAAGTTTTTTCATACAAAATATTATGATTTAGGAAAAAAATACGCAAAAAAAGAAATAATAATTAAGCTTTTAAGAAATTATTTTGAAGTCTATATAAAAGATAAATTTATTAAAAAAATATTCCCAGCTTCGGGAAATAGCTAATAATTGTTTACGATTACATATAGAAAAGAGGAGGCTCTTATGTTAGAAAAAGAAAAAATCGAAGAAATTGAAGAAATAATTTCCAAGTCTTCCGTGGGAAAAAATTTAGAATCAAAAGTATCAGAATTCCTGGAAAAACTAGTAGAAAAAATCCAAAGAAAAAAGGAGGAAAAAGATGAAAGCCAAGCTAAAAATTAAAAATATTGGGGGCTTTAAAGAAGAGAAGAATTTTGAATTCACAAGAGGTAAAATAAATCAAGTAGAAGCTGCTAATGCGATGGGTAAAACTACTCTTACAAGAAGCCTTGCTTCTGTTTTAAGCTTTCCAATCATGCATCCGCAAATAATAAGAGAATCAAAAAATCAAGGTATTTTAAGGGATAGCCTTCTTAACATCTATGAAAAAGATGGTTATGTTGAGCTTGAATACGACGGAAAAAAAGAAAGAATAGTTATGCGAAAAGATTCCCCCTATCCGGAAGGTCCAAAGAATGGGGATGAAAGATTTATTCTTTCTGGCATGCTTACACAGGAAGCTAAAAGCATCAGACAGCTGATTGAAGGAAATGCTGATTATTCTTGGATACCCAAATATTTATCTCGAGCTGATAGATATGCTTATTTCAAGGATATGATCGAATCGGAGATAAATGAGTCTGATATTGAAACCAGCAGAATAGAATTAAATGAAAAAGAGCTTTTGGCTCAAAATGAAATAATAACGATGATAAAAAAAGAAAGGGGTAATCTAATAAAAGATAGGGATAAATTGGGCGAGAGACTTGATGAAACCAAGCGAAAACATATAGAGAAAATGAAGGGTTTTGACCATGAACTTGAAAAAATAAGCGAAGATGCGATTTTTTCACAAGAAATAATAAAAAGCCTAAATTCAGATATGGAAAGAAAGAAAAAGAAAAAAGAAAAATTAGAAGAAGAACTACGGGATATAAATAAACAGATAGACGAATTTGACATTGCACCCGTGGAAAAAGAAGCGCATAAAAATATAAGCAAAATTGAGAAAAAAATAGATGAAAAAAGACGTGGCATAAGCGAATTTACTACTATAAGAGATACTTTTGAAGATGCAATATCCGTATTTTCTCATAGAGGTATAGAGAAAGGCACCTGTCCTGTATGCGAAAAAACAGAAATAACAGCCAAACAAATAAACTCAAGACTCCAAGAAATGGAAAAGAAAATAGAAGGCATTGAAGAGAAAATTCACATACTTTCATCTACAAGAGAGGATTGGCGACAAAAAATTGTAAAAGAACAGCGCCATGCTGAAGACCTTGAAAGCACGAAAAAAGAGAAAGAATATAATATTAGGGAATTAAAAAATCTTATCGAGTTTAAAGAGAAAGAATTAGAAGATAAAAAATCCGATCTAGCCAAATTAAATAAAAAAGAAAATGTGATCATAGGAGAGAGAAAAGTAATTGACAAAGAAACAGAGTCCTGGGAGAAAGAGTCTCATGAGGCCCTTAAAAATATAGAAGAAAAACTGAATAAAGTAAATCCCAGGCTCGAAGATGAAACAAGAAAGATTCAGCAGAGTTCTTTTACGTTGTTTAAAGAGAATAAAGTAACTCTTCAACAGGCAAAATCTCACTGGCATAAATACAAAGACATGCTGAGTAATATAAAAGAATATCTTGGCCAAAAACAGCATGAACATGAGGAAAAAGCTATAACAGATTTTAATAAAACAGTGAAAAAAGTAATGGCTGAGATAGGTTTTTCGGAATTTGACCAGATAGCTTTAGATAGAAACACGAAAGAATTGAAAGTCATAAGACCTGGCTTCAAATTGCAGACACTAGAATCTCTTTGCACTACTGAAAAATATTCAATCGCTATTCTCTTGCAGATAGCGCTGAAAAAAACTTACCTCCCTCACATTCCTTTTTTTATAGTTGATGAAATTTTTATAAATTATGACAAAGACAAAAAGAAGAAAGTGACCGAGTATTTAGAAAGAATGGCTAAAGAGCAAAATCTGTTTGTTATTATTACAAGGTTACCCGAGAAACCGTTTCAAGATATAAGGGTTGTTTAATGCAATATTTTACAAAACTCGGACAATTCCTCTTTCTCTTTTAAGTTCTCTGATTCGTTCGCGTGTATTCATAGCAAACTTTTGAATAGGATCTTGAACTTTTATGATGAATTTACCACCTTTTTTTCTTCTCATACTGTCAATTATATGTGACCCTATGCCAGTCATACCAATTATGTCTTCTGTGAGGGATCTGATATTTTGAAGCGACTGGATATTCATGTCAGCACCCTCACCAAAGAATTTTCCCCAACTCAATTCAAAAGGAATCTCATCTTCTTCATCAATATATTTTTCTATATATCGTCCTATAGCTCTCATCCATTTCCAATATGTGCGCGGCAAATGTTTTTGCGAGCGATCCGTGGTCTTTAATGTTATTTCAGTCATAGGTAGCGCTAAAGCTATGCACAGTATGCCTTTAAATTCTCCTTCATGATGCGCAATGCTCCTAGAAGTTAAACTTATGCCACTTTTTAGGTCTGTTAAAATCCTCTGAGCTAGTGGCTCCAGATAGGTAACTCTCTCTTCAATTTTTGCTATTTTTGCCTTTTCAAGAATCTTTTTCACTAAGGGACCTTGTTTTATCATTATATTATCTGATTGATTTATGAGTTTTGTTGCAATCGTATATTCACCATCCATTATTTTTAAATCTTCATTTGGCAAGCTTAGCATCCTAGATTCTTTGAATGTCTCATAAAAAAATTTTAATCCAACAATTTTATAAGCTATTCTAAAAAAACCCCTAACTTGCATATCTCGTTCAAATGTAAAGCTTATTTGAGGCAAGAACTCACGGACATAAGGAGGAATACGCTTATATCTTTCGTAGCGATCAAGAATTAATTTACTTAACTCCCAAGATATTTGACATAAACCGCATAAATCATTTTCATATTTATCTTTACATAATGGACAAGCCACGTTTTCCTCCTTTAATCTTTGATTTTAGTTTGCCCCTTGTTTTCTTATCTTCGTCATCACATTTTCCACAAATCTGTACATTTAACTAAACCGTCCCCGTAATTAATCTACTGATACAATCTTCGTCAAACTGGCCAAAATCTCGTCCCGCTTATCCTTCAAAATCCACTTCATTTTGCTAATAACCTCACCCGTACAGTACCAATTTCTTTTCATGACGCCCCGCATCTCGTCCAATCCTCTCGTCTTCTCCGAATCTGATGCCCAATAAGAGTTAACACAATAAGAGCAAAACTCCTTCCCTTTACCAACCATCACACTAATCGCCTGATCCAACAGCTGCCCAATATTCATGGTCAATCTTGCCTCTAACTCTGCCTTGCTCTCCATTTCTCACCTCCTTTATTTTCCTATAAGTCTTAAAAACTAATTCCTTATATCATTATTTAAATAAAAAAGTCAATAAAAATCCCAAAATAATCAAGATATATCACTTATAAATAGCGATTCGAGCTTTTTGACCCCTTTGGAGGGAAAAGTTCCCTGAAAATTTATACCCCTGAAAAACAACGCTCTGAGAGCGCCATAGA
>JAHLWT010000262.1 GCA_019057775.1 Promethearchaeota archaeon | reverse complement strand
GCGGTGCAGATTGCCAAATCATTCGGGGCTGAAGTGACTGGCGTGGACAGCACGAAGAAATTGGACATGATGCGCTCGATTGGTGCAGACCATGTCATTGATTACACTCAAGAAGATTTCACCAAAAGGGGGCAAAGTTATGACCTGATTCTTGATGTTGTAGTATCTCGTTCGATTTCCGATTATAAGCATGTTTTGAATCCCAAGGGAATTCTTGCCATGGTCGGAGGTTCCATGGCTCGAGTTTTCAAAGCTGCGTTACTAGGACCATTGATTTCAAGGAGTAAGAAAATGAGTATCGTGGTGTGGAAACCAAACAAAAAAGAAGATATGGTTTTTTTGATAGAACTTCTTGAAGCCGGCAAAGTAGTTCCTGTTATAGATAGACGTTATCCGTTAAGTGAAGTTGCTGAAGCTTTCCGGTATCTTGAAGAAGGACACCACAAAGGAAAAATTGTAATAACTGTGGAACATAATAACAAATCCTAACAAGGCACTGCACCTTCTGCTATGAACTGCAGCGGAATTATTATCTAAATGATTAAAAATTCAATAACCTACTTCCATGAATTAACATCATAATGATTATTTTATTCTCTTCTTCTAAAAACCGATAAATTAATCTATATTTTTGAATAATTAATTCCCTATCAGTTGGAATCTTAGATTCTGGTACTTGACGACCTATTTTAGGAAATTGTTTAATATTTTCGATAGCTTCATGAACACGTTCAAAAAAAGAGTTGGCATATTGAGAGGAACTCTTTGTAAGGTATGAAATAATGTCGTCTAAATCTTCTTCAGCTTCTTCAGACCATTCTATTTGAACCATTTCTCCCTAGCCTTTTCCATGACTTCTTCATGAGGAATAGTTTTTCCTTCTTTTATTTGCTGTTCCGCTCTTAAGAGCTTTTGTTTTACAAAGAGATGATATTGAATATCCTCTAAAGTAGCATCATCGGGTAAATCTTGAATGAGTTTGATTATATCTTCTTTAATAGGTTTTAAAGTCATTGTTTACCATTTTATTTAGTTTTCTGCAATTCAATATATTTATGGTAAATGAGTCTTATATTTTTTACTTAATATTAGTTAAGGAAAAACCTAGTCATTTTTTTTCCATTTCACTCAAGAATTTTTAATTAAAGAATTTTAAAATACTATTAATCTTCATT
The DNA here is from genome assembly GCA_019057775.1 of Promethearchaeota archaeon. The sequence continues at coordinate 4,552 of JAHLWT010000262.1, read as the reverse complement.
CATTGGCGCCCTAGAGGGAGTCAATTATAAGCTCAGCGATATCCTTCAATTCAAGCCCTTTTTCTCTTGCATCCTTGGAGAACGATTCTTTACATAGAGGGCAAGCAGAAACAAGGATGTCAGCTTTTACGAAAACGGCTTCATCAGTGATCCTGCTCCCCATGTTATTAGCCTGTTCAGGATTGGTGAGTTTGTATCCGCCTCCAGACCCACAGCAGAGAGCTTTCTCACGTGTAGCGAACATCTCAAGAATATCAGATTCAGAAACCTGCTTGAGAACTTCTCGAGGTGCATCATAAATTTCCATGTCTCGACCCAGGTGACAAGGATCGTGATAAGTCAGTTTTTTCGTGATAAGCTTATTTAGCTTTAATCTCCCCTCATCTAGCAATTTCTTGATGAATACTGTGTGATGCAAGACTTCCACATTGAGGTTCGTCCCCCACTTTGAATATTCAAGATCTAAGGCCCTAGCACATCCAGGACAGGAAGCAATTACAGTCTTAACACCAGTTGCAGTTATAAACTTCGCATTATGCTCAGACATCTCCCTAGCTCTATCCCTGAGTCCAAGTTGATATGCAGGAAGACCACAACACCATTCCTCCCCTTTTAAAACCGTATAATTCACTCCTGCAGCTTCAAGGATTTTGATCATAGCTTTAGGAATCTCTTGTCTGTCATAACCGCTGAGACACCCTATGAAATAAATAACCTCTGCATCATTGACGCTGCTACCAGTTAGAGGAATGTCATTGAAGCGTTCATCCAATGGTTTTCCATAAGCATTTTTGAGATTATTCAGACTCTCATCGACTCTTACAACACTATCAGGTGCTAATCCTTGATTCACAACATCTGCTCTTGCTGTGGTCATGATTGTGGAGATGTCTTGTTTAGATGCGCACCATTCTCTACAAAGTCCGCAAAGGTTACAATGAAGTATTGTTTCAGCTGAGATTTCATCCCAATCCAAAAATCCTCTACGCACTAGTTCAACAAGATGGACTCTGGGCTCAGGAGCATCCTCTTCTCTTCGTGTATAATGATGTGTAGTACATGTTGCTTTACACATCATGCAGTGTAGGCAATACCAAATCTCATCCTTAATGTTATTAGTAAGGTAGTCTTTCGCAGTCATTTATTTCACCTTGAAACCCAGATTACCAGGGTTCATAATGTTATTAGGATCAAGAGCATCCTTTATGGCACGGAGAGCCTCAAATCCCCCTTCACCCCATTGTCTTGGCATCTGCCAACCGTAAATCCTACCTACTCCATGATGGTGTTGAAAGGCTCCACCATATTTGTAAACAGGCTCTAAGCAAATATTTTGAGCTTTATAGTATGCCTTTCCTATCTCCGCAGGATCATCTGGCAAATCCCAGATGTATACCATTGGATACATCATTGTCGCAGTTTTATACCAATGCGAGAAGTGTCCATAAAGGATTGACTTAGGAAAAGCTTTCTTGAGTGCTTCACTGGTTTCTTTCCAAATTTGACTGATATATTTCATTGGTACAATATAATCAAAAACGCCTCCTGTATAGGGAGTATCTTCAGAGAAGAACTCTGATTGCCTTGTTGGTCGACCAAATCCTTTATAATAATCATCGAGACTATGATCCCACCAAAAATGTCCCTCAGCAAAACCAAGATCGGTAGCTTCATGTTGCTGAAGGATTTTCAATGTCCATTGATGCATAAGGTCTACGAGCTCTGCTTTTCCATCGAACCCTATGATTAAGTAACAGCTACCTGGCATGCTCTCCAGTTTTTCTCTTGAGGGCGGTGTCACTAAATGATACTTGAATAACTGACTGTTAGTTTCGATAGGATCATACAATCTAGCCATACATGGATTAAGATCCTCCTGCATGATCTTCCTCATTGCTTCGAATCCATTATCGAGATCTGGTAAAAGGAAAGACCTGAATGTTCGCTTCTCAGGTTTTGGGTATATTTTGAGAGTGACCTCTGTGGTAACTCCAAGTGTGCCACCCATCCCTATGAAAAGGTTGTTCAGGTCAGGTCCCACAGCGTGAGCAGGGACTTTCGGTGTATCAATCAACTTACCATTTGGTAGTACAACCTTCATACCAAGGACCATTTTCTCTATCTTTCCATATTTCGTCGACAATCTACCTGCCGAACGATCTCCAATAAAACCACCAATACATGAACAAAAATAGGAGGCAGGGTAGTGTTCAAGTTCAAAGCCTCTTTTATTCAACTCATTTTCTAAATCGAACACGTAGATCCCTGCTTCAACAGTTGTCGTATGAGATATCTCGTCAATGTCAATAATTCGGTCTAATTTTTTCAAATCTAGAATAATCCCACCAGAAGGAGCTGTGATTCCAAGACCACTTCCCCCAGCGAATGGTACTAAGGGAATGTTGTATTGATTTGCTAGTTTGACTATCTCCTGAACTTCCTCTGTCGTTTCAGGATAAACGGCAAAATCAGCCATTACAATTACGTACTTACCCTTCGCTACTGTGGTACGTCTTAGAGGAATACCTCCAGGCAGTTGTGAATAGTGGTAGGAGAGTAGTTGTGATTCCTCAGTGACGACATCCTCTTCACCAACGATCTTCATTAGAGCCATTTGAATTTCTAACCGCTTCTCTTCAAGCTTAGGTTTCTTCCTCAAATACGACGTGAATGATAGCTTGAGCTTGTCTTTCTCAATCGTCTTGTAGAACATAATTTCTTGCGTCCTTTTTGATTTTATTTAAATTCAAGTTTAATAATAAAAGTTAATAATCATTGTAAATAAAATTTTTAGTTGTTTACGGGAAAGTAGAAGAAGCGCTTGAATTGGTTTTAAATTTCGAGAAAAGAAGCGAACTCACTCATAAAGATCAATTATCAGCACTTATTTTAAAAGGATGGATATACAATTCTAAAGTACAATTGTAATTTGTCATTTTGAAAGTTTTTTTTCAGCTACCAATAAATGGAGTAATGTTAGTCGGAACATCCATCACGAGGTCTGAAGGTTTCTCATTTAAATGCAGAAAATTTTTTTAAAATGTCGAGAGGTACGGGATTTTCATATTTTAATCCAATTTTCTTACATAGTTTATCAAAATCTGCATCTGTTGTCAAAATTGAGGTTGCATCTTCTTGTTTAGCTAAAGCTAAATAATAACAATCATAAATATCATGGTTTAATTCATTTGAATACTTAAACGCTTCGATAATAGTCTCTCTCTTTAAACCAACATAAATTGGAATAGAGTAATTCTTTACAAATTCTAAAATTACTTCTTTAGCAAGCTGTTTATCAATTCCCCACTTAGTGGTTAAGATCCAAAATGCACGAAATGGAAGAATTTCCGGAATAACTATTTTAAACGCACCCGTTAAACCTTCCTCCATCAATTTCTTGATGTAGTTAAATCCGGGATGATCCTCCACAAAGAAAATCGATAAAAAATTGATATCAATTAATTTTCTAGTCATTTACTCACCAAAAGTTGATTCTCCAGTTTTTAAAAAAGTAAATTTACCCCACTTCCCGGAACGTTTTACTGTTTTTTGTTTTGGAATAATCAATTTTAGAATAATCTTATCACTTTCATCTATAATTTCCAATTCCTCTCCAGGAATGAAATTATATTTTTCACGAATACTCTTTGGAATGGTAACTCGACCTCGCTCATCAATCGTGACTTTTTCTACTATCTTATTTTCACCCATTTTTTTTTACCCATAATATATTACCCATAAAAGTATATAAATTTTTCTTTTCTTACTCTGCCATCAACTTTCGAATCTCAGAATCAAAAGAATCTTCGGTAGAATCATTAGAAATTAATTCCCGCAATAACAACACTAGATGCTATAACTAGTCCACCAATTAACCTTTTTTTTATTCTCATATTTAATTCAATCCTAAATTTTATTTTAGATTGAATAAATGAGAACTAAATGAAATTAGTTGTTTTTTCAATTTTTTATAATTATTTCACAGCGTTAATTATATCAATTGCTTTTAATGTCATCCTTTGAATATCTTTAAATCCGACTTTAGCAAACATTTCGTTTTGTTCTGTAAGGTTAAGGAATATAGCACCTAAAGATGTTTCGTTAAATTGATGAATTATTGTTGATCCGTAATTCGGGTTTTTGAAATCATCAAAACGTTCTGGGTAAGTAAAATCGAAAATAATTAGACGTCCACCTTTCTTCAATGCATTGTAAATGTTCTTCAATACTTTAAAACGGATACTAGGATTAATTTCGTGAAAGACTACTGTCATACATGCAATTTCAAACTCTTCCTTATATTGAAACTTTTCACCACCAAGATTCTCTACAAAAACACGATCTTTTAACCCTAATTGTTCAATATTTTTTTTAGCAACATTAATCCCATATAGGCTAGGATCTACGCCTGTAAATAGGCTATTTGTAAATAGCTGTGCCAATTGAATAATAAGTCTTCCATTTCCACAACCAATGTCAAGAAAATTAATTCCCTTTTCCAACATTTGTTTTATAGGATTTGTACTTGGTAACTTTTTAAAATAGACATTTA
>JAHLWT010000261.1 GCA_019057775.1 Promethearchaeota archaeon | reverse complement strand
AGAAAATGCCTTAAAACGCAAAATTTAGCCTTTTTTAAAGGCTTATGCCTTATAATTTAAATAGAGGCCTCTGTCCCTGCACAAGCTGTCCCGACAAACTCGAACTTTGGGAAGATAAGCGAAGTCTATCTATTTCCTTACTTTTGGGTCGGTTTTTTGGGTAGTTACGACAAGTCATTTTTATTTCTCTCACATTCTTAAACTTTTAATTTCCACCCACCTTAAGCTTTCGTTATGTTTTCCAATCGTAACCACAGACCTTACAATGACAACGATAAGGTAAAAAGGGCCAAATTATTGCTAAGAATAATCCCAAACTTAATATCCCAATAATCCAGTTGAAGTCAACTTTTTCCCTTCTTAATCTACCGCTTCGTTGTGAATTTCTACTACCTATACTCTTTTCCACCCGGCAACCGTAACGTACAGTGCACTTCACCAAAAGTCGAACTATTTGGGTTAGTATCCACAGTAGTATGGATATCGCCACCAATCTTTTTTAGGTTGCCATCAAGCAGTTTAAATGTATCCTCACCAATGAGCTCACGAATGGGCGTTGATTCAATTACTTCCCAAGTGGGCTTTTCCATCAGACATCACCCCCTCTTAACAATGCTCTCAAGTGTATCTTTGAATTCCTTTACAGCATGTAATGGCGGCACAACTGCACTCAGACTATCAAGTAGGTTGTCAATAACTTTGATTAGTCTCAATAAAAGGGACCGTTTTTTTCTAGTCCACCAAGAATTTCTTTCTTGGTCAGATTTTTTCTCAACCTCTCGCCATTCTTTATCAAATGTTTCTTTCTCTCGCTCATATACTCGATACTTCAATGCCAATTGAGGGCCGCTTAATCCTACTATTTTTAATCTTTCGGGATCAATTTTTTCTTTATTTATTTGAATTCCCACATTGTTCAAAATAACTCTAACCTCTTTCCACGACTCTCTTACCAAACTATAAACATCTTTTTGCCCTGGTGCTAATAAATGGATATTTTCTACCATTATTTCCATGAAGTTCTCTACCCCTTCTATAAATTTCAGAATCCACTGTTTGTCTTCGTCCATGATTTGCTCTTTTGGCTTGGATTATTTTCCGTACACGACTTTTAGGCTAGGCTCTCAGTCGCCTCGGCTATCTGTTCTTTGGTCACATGGGTATAAACCATTGTAGTTGAGATATCCTTTTGTGGTTTCTACTCAAAAACAACTGCTTCTCTTTATTTGCGTTTTTCTTTCCACTTGGCTACTTCATTTAACGGGGAGTTCCAAGCAAGCCGGAAGCAAAAGCGGATGCCATCTTTTCTGAGGCGATTGTCGAGAAGGGAGTTTAGGGACTTGTCCTTTCCCAAAATTTCTTGTTTTTTGTTATTATAATCTTCTTAGGTGACATTGCGAGTCTGCTTATTAGTTGCTATCCTATCTGACGCTGTAGTAATATTCATCTTCATAACAAGATTCTTCTCTTTTTTCTCCAAGTCTAGAATAGAGCAACGAGCTTTCATCTATTTTTGCGTACTTGCCTTCTCGGGTTTGTTTTAAAAAGGTTAGCAACACCTTCTTTTCTTTCTCTCTTAATTCTTTCCTCTCTTCTTCCATCATTTCCCCCCCCCTTTATTGAATAATGACTTCTCTTCCTGTTTGTGTTTCAATTTGGCTCTTAACACCTAATAAGTCTATTTCAAAACCACATTTACATATAATTTTAGCATCTTTGGGGAATGGTAGAAATCCTTTCTTTTTGGAGTCTACATCAATCTGAGGATTAGGAGCGAGTTTTGCATATATCTTTGAAATTTCGCCACACTTTGGGCATTTTGGTTCGATGTTTACTACATCAGGCATTGGTCTTTCTGGCATTCTTATTGGAGTCTTAATAGTAACAGCTTGTCTAAATATTTTGTTATCCTGGGTCGCAAATATCTTAAAAGAAGATGTAGTATCAAAGAGTAGCCTGCAAACTGTTTGAATTCTATACACAATCTCGGCCAATTTGGCATCATTATCTACCTTTATTATCTTTAACCCAATTTCCTCTAAATCATCAATTTTTATTGACCTTCCATGCGATCTCCATTTAGAATGGTCTGTTAATTCTTTCGAAATCTCCTTTGCGCGTTTCTTTTTCATTTCTTTAGTTACAGGTATTTTGCGGGTCTCGGTAACAGTCCATTTTTTAAATTTGTAATTTATCAACCATTTACCTACTAAATCTTTAGCATATTCCAATGCATGAAATACATTACCTAATTCGCCGGGTGTGATTTGTGCCACCATTGTAGCATCAAATGGGTTCAGCACACCTTGTTTTTCTGCTTCTTCCCTTTTGTTTTTAACCCATTCAATATAGTCATATGCTGATACCACAGAACGTCCAATCTTCATTTGCGCATCAATCGGTCCCAAACTCCCAGTTTCAGTCATTAAGATCTCGTCGCCTGATAAAACAATAATTGTGCCGGCGCTCTTAGCCTCTCCAGACACTACAAAGGAAACTGTATCAAAATTGTTGTGTAAGAACTTAACTATCTCCTCCGCTGTTTCGCCACTGCCTCCTGGTGTCTCGATATACATGTCAACTTTCTGAAGGCCTTTCTTGCCTGCTAGTAAGTCACGAACTACATAAAAGTCTGCCTGCTCTAATGGAACAGCCGGAATCGGTTTCCCAATCGCAGCAGCATATACAAATAAATAGGTGTCTCTCAATTTATTGTATTCCGATATTAATCTCAGCAGCTCGGATTCTAACTGATGACCACTTAATCTTCTGTTGATGTACTCACTCATTAAACTCATATTGATATCCTCCTTTTAAATTTTGCAATGTCGCCCAGGTCGTTTATATCGAACATGTCCGGTATACTTCCAATTTAACGGCAGAGATGAAGTATTTCAGAGACAATTTTCCTTTACCCGAGTAGCCGTAACTAAACTGTAGCCTTTAGTTGAATCAGGTCCTATATTAGAGATCAAGGTTGTATATTCTTGACTCATAGCAGCTGTATTATTTTTACCAACAGCACTATTTGCTACTTTACAACATTTCTATATTTTAATTATACCACATTTCCCTTACCTATACAAGAAGAATTTCCTAACAATGCAAGGGATGCCCTACTGCCGCAATGGTTAATCCGATAATTAGTAGTCTTGCATAAAAGGCGTGTAATTGACGCATTTATTGCCCTCAGATGGGGCCTTCCTTAGTAGCGTCTAAGAGGGCAAGCCTCTTCAAGGAAAGCCCCCGACATTTATGGCTAAAAATACAGATAAAAGAGTCCGTTTTTCTCATTTATCGGGCTTCTGCTTAGACCTTTCCAGTGTCGCAAAAGTGTTACTTTTGCGACATTAAGCATTTTATCCCTTTTCAAAACTCTTAAGGGAATTAAAAACATCTAAAAAAGTACTCACAAAATGAGCGCATTTAATACTTCTCAACTTTTCTCTTGTAGTCTTATTGTCATTCCATGGCTGTCTAAGTAAAAAACTTACTATGCCTTTATCTGCTGCACCCAAAACTTCTTCCGGACAATCATCAATAATATAATCGACTTTTAATTTGGCCTTTCTATCCACAAATAAAACCTCATAATTACCAAACTTCCGTTTAACCCAATGAGCTGTTGCTTCTTGAGAATACTCTCGAGATGATGCAAACTTTACCGTCATCATCTCCGTAAGACAATCTAAAAACTCTCGAAATCCAAGAGTGACTTCCATATTTAGAATAAAATCTTTGTCTCTATAATACTTTTTTACTGCTTCAACAAAAGTAATTGGACCAAAATCATGGTCCCAAGTTGTAACATCCGTTACTTTGGAGCTAAGCTTATATTCTTTATTAACCCATTCACAAATTGCTTTTGCGTGTGCACAAGCTACACCATCAATATCGATTAAAAATATACTTGATTTTTTATACATATCAAAGTTTATAGGTGAAAACCAAAAGGAAGTAGTTCTTCCATAGTCTTTACTTCGCAAGTATTATCATTACAAGCGATCACTCGTAAATCTTTACCCCCTAATTCAAATAAAGATTGACGACACATTCCACACGGAAAACTTATGCTATCACTGAAAGTAAAAACTGCTATACTTTTTATTTGCTTCTCGCCTGCTGCTATAGCAGCACTTATAGCAGCTTCTTCCGCATGGATTGTGTTTGAATAGTTATCAAACTCAACATTACAGCCAACATACATCTTATCAGTATCTGTAAGAATAGCTGCACCTACTGCAAAGTCTGAAAGATGTATTCTTGCATTCGCTGCAACATCTCTCGCCTTTTTAACAAGCATATTCTCCAAATTCACTTCCTTTACTTGAAAAGAAATAATAGGCGGCTTTTTAGACAAATAAACAAAATGAATTATTACTCTGTACACTATTATCAAAATAAATAATGTCAGTATGTAATGCCAATTTTGAATTAACTGTAATCGATTATCGCGTAAGAAATTCGAAACCCACATACTTAAAATAACACAGAAAAAAATACAATTAACTATAAACGCTTTTTTGACTTTTCCTTCTTTTGCTTTTACTTGCCTAATCAATTCCCACAAGACATAAAGAGCAAACATTATCCAGTATAACATTAGTACCGTTAAAAGAGGTGCCCGTTTGTTTATAAGAAACCAATAAACAGCTAAGAGAATGCAATCTATACCATAATTTAATGCATTGGTCTCGCCACGTCCCGCTATTGTTCCATAATGATAACCCCACCAGCTCAGTATTATAGCGAGGTAAGCTAAAATAAGCACGCACAAGTCATATGCTCCTGTTGTCTTCCCTAATTGCGCTAGACCAACACCAAAAACTACAGCAAAGAGGATAGAAACTAATTCTTTCAATGACTTATGAAACTGCTTATTTTTGTCCGAATTTCTCAAATCTACTTCAAAAAGATTAATAAATTTCTTTAACCATTTCTTCATAGAAACAACTACCCCTTTTTATTTTTCTGCCAGCATCTCTGCTGCCTCTTCTAGATCTTCCGGAAACACATCCACGTACAAAGAGGGGCTAAAGAAAGAATCTTAAACTGGATATAAAAGGGGAGTTTTATATCCAATTATCCTGTAAACAGCTCCTAAAACCCCCTAAATTTAAAGGTAATATATCCAATATAAGCATATAATAAAACTTTCAACCTTTTTTATTAAGTAGTTTCCTTATCTGTTTCAATTTTTCTTCGTTGGGTATAGCCTTTCCGCTGAACCAGCGCTGGACTGTCCTTGTGCTAACATTGAGCTCCCTGGCTATCTCCCCGGTCTTATAATCATAGTATAAGTAGAATTGGTGAAGTTCTTTGAGTTCTTGAAGTTCTTTTTCCATAAAAGTGGCTATCCAGCCGTTAGTGTCAATATCCCCATGCACAATTTGAAATTGTGCCTACATTTCCTCCTATTGTAGGCACAGATTCAATCTGTGCAGTGGACTCCAGAATAATGAGCCATTTTTAATGGGACTGCCTACAAAATAGGGTATAAAATGGATAGACAGATACTCTTGGAGCAGTTTATTGAAAAAAGTACCTTAAAACGCAAAATTTAATCTCCATCCCCAATTTTTTATTAGAAGTGAATTCCAAGGCCACCGCCAAGAGAAAAACTTGTGAAATTAACAGTTAATCTTGAGCCATCAGGATTATAGACGATATTTCCATTAGAATCTTTTATTTTTGACACCTTTGACGAACCAACTTTTATATTAACCCCCCAATGCAAGCTACCATATCCTCGGAATCGGAATCCTCCCGCCAAATACAAATATGGGTTATCACTAGAACCAGAAAATGTCGTCAAATCTTTA
>JAHLWT010000260.1 GCA_019057775.1 Promethearchaeota archaeon | reverse complement strand
CTAAATTAAAGGCACGAATGGTTAAATCATACATCTCTTGAACTGTAGATGGTGCCAGAACAATAATTTCGTAATCTCCATGAGAAGCATATCTCGTTTGATAAATATCAGATTGAGATGCATTAGTAGGTTGGCCCGTGCTTGGACCGCCTCTCATAATGGTTACTATGACCATTGGAGCTTCCAGCATTACACCTAAACCAATACTTTCAGCCATAAGTGAAAAACCAGGTCCCGAAGTCGCAGTCATAACCTTTTTACCCGTATAAGAAGCTCCGAGACAAGAAGTAATTGAAGCTAATTCGTCTTCCATCTGTATGAATGTTCCATTAACTTCGGGAAGACGTTTTGACATATAAGCAGCAATCTCTGAGGAAGGAGTAATAGGATACCCAGCAAAATATAAACAACCAGCTGTGATTGCTCCCTCCGCTGAGGCTGCATTTCCAGTTTTTAGGATCGCTTTTTGCTGAGTAACTGCTTTATTCATTTCTAGCATCCTCCTCTATGTCCGTTTCCTTGATAAATACTGAAGCTGTGGGACACAATCGTTCGCACTGTCTGCATCCTACACATTCTTCTGAGGTAACTATGACGGCGTAATGAAGCATGCGACTGTTAAATTTATCAACATCCGTTCCTAATAATTCTTTCGGACAAAATTCTATACATAATCCACAACCATCGCAATGTTCGGAATCTAAAATTACTTCATATTTTTTTTGAAGGTGAGGAGGTTTTAAGATAGGAACTCTTTTCGATTTTAACATTTATTCTTCCTCTTGGTTATGTGAAAACCTCTTATAACTTATTTTTTTTAAATATTGCTTTAAAATAATAATTTATCATTTTAATTTACTTTTTCATAAGTCCTATTTTAGAGGATCTATTTCAAGTGGAATCGACGAATATCTCTTGATATAAATCTTTTCCGAGCTGAAAGCTTCGATTATTGATGTCTCTAACCCGTTCTGGCATACTATTTAGAACTTGGCTGTAATGCTCTTCCTTTATCTCAATCTTCCCTCTATCACTAAGATATTGAGAAATAAATCCTAAGGAGAGTATGTTAGTAGCTTTAGCAACTTTTTTCTCATCAGCTCGTTTGGTAATCGGAACCCTGTGAAGAGTACCTTTTTGAATGATTTCTTCAGCATTATCAACCGTGTTTATATCAATAAATGACGCAGTTTTCTCCCAAGTGCATTCGCTTGCGCGAGTAAATCCTTTTTGATCTAGTGCAATAAAAATATCAGCGTCTTTATCACAGAAGGGATAAGAAATGGGCTCGGAGCTAAGTACAACATCACAAAAAATAGGACCCCCACGAACGGAAGGTGTGTAATCAACTGTTAGTGTTGCATAGTACTCAGCAGCCATTGCAACTCGAACTAATACACTTCCCAGAAATTTGATACCTTGCCCGCCGCGACCGGAAAATCGCAATTTTAATTTCATGAATATTTCTAATAATAAATGTAACTTGAAATTTTTTATGGTAAAACAAATTTATAATCTTCCATAATTCTACACCATTACATAAATATTTAAATAGGAAAAAGCAGAAAATAATAAAACTATTATGTTTCTAAAATATTTGAGGAGACTGATATTCTCCAAATACTTCTCGTAGTACATCGCAAATTTCTTGTATAGTAGCGTAAGTTTTAACTGTCTCAATCATAATCGGCATAATATTTTCAGAAGACTCAGCAACTTTTTTTAATTTTTTTAATTTTTCCCTAACGAAGTTTTCATTTCGGACTTCCTTTAAATTTTTTAGCGCTTCTTTGATTCTTTTCTCAGATTCCTTATCATATTTGAACGTATCTATTTTATATTCGTCATCAGTGCAAAATATATTTACTCCAATGACTTTTCTACTTCCATCATCAATCCGCTTTTGTTCCATATAAGCATTATTTAGAATTTCTTTTTGAATAAAAGCATTTTCAATGGCAACAGGCATGCCACCCATTTTATCTATTTTATCAATATATTCCAATGCTTTCTCTTCTAATTTATTTGTCAAATGTTCAATATAATAAGATCCACCTAATGGATCAACAACATCCGTAACTCCCGTTTCATATGCAAGCACTTGTTGTGTTCTTAATGAAAGTCTGGCTGAATCTTCAGTAGGGATAGCCAAAGCCTCATCAGCGCCACAAGTATGAAGAGATTGAGTCCCTCCTAATATAGCGGCTAATGATTGAAGAGTAGCTCTAATAATATTAACTTGAGGTTGTTGGGCTGTCAATGTGCTCCCCGAAGTATGAATGTGAAACCTTAACCTTAATGAGTTAGGATTTTTAGCATTAAACCGATCCTTCATGAGTTTCGCCCATAATCTTCTTGCCGCTCTTAATTTCGCGATCTCCTCAAAAAAATTATTATGAGTGGTAAAGAAAAAGGATAACCTTGGAGCAAAATCATCAATATCAATGCCCCTTTCGAGAACCTCTTCAACATATGAAATACCATCAGCTAAAGTAAATGCTAATTCCTGAACAGCAGTACTCCCAGCATCACGCATATGGTAACCACATATACTGATTGTATTAAATCTTGGCAAATTTTTAGAACAATATTCAATTACATCTGCGGTTAATCTTAAAGATGGCTTGGGGGGATAGATATATGCTCCCCTTGCAACATATTCTTTCAAAATATCATTTTGAAGTGTACCGGTTAATTGTTCTTGTTTAACACCATGTTTTTCTCCTATCGCGATATACATTGCTAATAGTATTGATGTTGGTGCGTTTATCGTCATACTGGTTGAAATCTTATCTAAAGCTATACCTTTAAAAACCTTTTCGAAATCCTTCAATGAATTAACAGTGACGCCAATTCGTCCTACTTCACCTAAACAAATCTTATTATCTGAATTATACCCCATTTGAGTAGGAAGATCAAAAGCTATTGAAAGCCCTTTTTGACCTTGAGATACTAAATACTTAAATCGTTCATTCGTTTTACGCGCATCAGCAAAACCACTATACTGTCTCATGCTCCAAATCCGTCCTCTATACATATTTGGATACACGCCTCTAGTGAAAGGTTGTGCCCCAGGGAATCCGAGATCCTCTAGATAATCAAGATCTTCAATATCCTCTGGCCCATAAACATTTTTTAGAGGAATTCCCGAAGGAGTTTCAAATTTTTGCTCTCGCTCTCCTCTTTGGACAAATTTTGATAAATTATTTTCTTCCCATTCAGACCTTTTGCTTTTAATTTTTTGAAGTTCATCATTTTTAAACATTATTTTATTCTCCATAAATCTGATTAATTTGGTTCGAATACATAAGTATATACTTCCTTGCCATCCAAATTTTCACAAATTTTTTTATAAATTGGTTTTAATGTCATTCCTATCTTTAAATTATCTTGAGTTGTGAGTTGACCTAACCCTTTTACACCATTTTCAAACTCCACAACTCCAAGAGCATACGAGATTTTATCTCGAAATTCCGCGGGAGGTGCTTTCAAGATGGTATAAGTGAGTAGTTTACAAGATCCAAAAGCTTCTACTTTCTCAAAATCATCATTCTTACATTTTAAACATCTAACATGGGTGCTATGCTGCAATAATCCACAATTTTTACATTTACTCCAAACAATATTTTCTTCAGTATTCACTAATCTCACATTTGAAATTTATAAATTCCAAAAACCTACTGACATATAATATGGCATTATATTGTCTCATTTAAAAGATTTTGGAACAGATGATATTCTAATAATAAAACTGTTTCTAATTCTAATTCCTCATCCTAAGCATTATTCATGAGTTCCAATGCACGAGCTAATTCTGAATCGGGCATTTTACCTTATACTTTTTATTAAGTAAGAACTATTGAGATGTTGAATTTCCTTTCAATTGATACTTTGTTCTAAATTCTAATACAGAAAAAAACCCTTTCCCTTAAAAGACTTTTCAATAGTATGTTATAATTCTGCAGATAATGCCTTATATTTATGATACAGTTTCTCAATAATCGCATTAAAAGCTTCAATAACTCCGTTCCCCGTTTTAGCACTTGTCTTATAATACCCAAGAAAGTTGTGCTTTTCTACTAATTTTTGGATTTTAGAATCATCTAAATTGTCCTCATCAACCAAATCGACTTTATTCGCAAATATTACGATAGGAATCTCACCACAGTGTTGCGAGATATCCTTATACCAATCAACAATATGCTTAAAACTTTTTTTTCCGAGATTACTATCTTCCAAAGAATAGACGATTATAGCTGCTCGACTATTATTGAAAAAGGAGGGTCGTAAAAAATTAAAATCTACTTGACCAGCAATATCCCAAAATAATAACCTAATCTTATCCTCATTAATTTCCTTATCATATACAGAAAATTGGGCTCCTATAGTCTTCACATAATCCTGTCTAAACGAACCTTTTGTGAATTTTTTGATTAGTGAGGTCTTTCCGACCATTCCATCACCAATAATGGTAATCTTAAACCTGAATTTCTTTCCTATCTCGTCGTTCATCTAATCTCTTCTCTGAAATGAGGTAAAATTGTTATCTTTAAATTAAGATTTTAAATTAAGATTAGATTTATTTTAATTTAAAGCTTTTGTATAAAAAAATTAGTACTGGTACTTTTCCTAATGAAAATTCAAAAATTTAAACAGTTTAAGGAAAGTTTTAATTTTTGAGTAAAGATCTTTTTCTGTAATTCTTACCTTGAGGTAAATCTTTCAATTCAGACGTGAAATCCCGAAGAATAAATTTATAAAAAGGTTATTTCTTAAGAGAATCTAAAATATTTTTTAAAAGAATAGAAATATCATGCTTTGGTTCTCCCATCATCGGACTTTCTACAATTGATTGCATTCTTCTCTGATGAAAATGATGAGGACGTGTTTTTACATCCCATATATCATCATAATTATCAAAGCGCATTTGATCATCAGGATTAGGAGAAAAAATAACAGAATAGGAGTATTCTCCGTAATCGTTATAGCGAATATAGAGATTAACTTCATTATTGAAGACCGCTTTTAAGACTGGACGGTCTTTATCAAGGATAATTTTCCTTATAAGCGTGCTATAGTCTTTTATTATAATATTGCGTGCTAATTCAAGATTCTTTCGAGAATCCATTTAAATGCATCTACAAATAATTTTATAGTTTATTTAAAATCTCTTGTAATTTTGAATAGTCTAATAATAATTGCTGTAATTCCACAGCATCATCTTCAGCATTGTCATAAATTCCCGTACGTGCTTTTTCTAAAAAGTTTTTAGTGGATGATTCATTCCAACGTGTTAAAATCTCATTTATATATTGTTTTAAAATTCTTAATTTTGAAGTAATTAAATCTTCAACCAGAGATTTATCTAATTTAACTTGAGTCATAATGATTAATTAATAAAAGGAAACCCACCTAAATTAATTTAATTTTTGAGTAAAGATCTTTTTCTGTAATTGTTACCTTGAGGTAAATCTTTCAATTCAGCAACTTGACTTGATTTTTCAAATTTTTCCTGAGGTGTAAGTTCAAATCACCTAACAAATATCTCACTCTTAAAACGGTTTAAGGAAAAATTTCAAAAAGTCAAAAATTTTAAAAAAAGAAGGTCATTTAAAGACCAAAAGGATATTCTGGTCCTCTTATATTGATTCGCATAGCTTTAATTCTTTCTTTCTCATGCTTTCTATTTGGGGTTTTCATTTTTTTTATTCACTCTTTTTGTTTTTTTATTTTGTTTATTAATTTTATATTATTTTATTGTTATATTTAGTTTGAGTTGTAGAACTTCAGATGGAGTTTTGGATTTTATTTGGACAATTTAAAAATTAATGGATTTTTTAAATAAAAGCATTCTATCCTGGTTACAATAAAAATCAGATAATAAATCAAAATTTAAGAGATAATTCAAAAATAGTTGAATCATATAATAATAAGAAATACATAATTAGAAATAAGGAGACAGAATCGGAAAGTTTTGAGAAGGTTTAAAAAAAACCTTCAAAAAACAAGCCTAACCTAAACCCCGGATGCCCTCTTATACTCGGCTTCATTATATCGAGCCAATTGTTTTTGTTTAGCTATTTTCAGAGTCATTCTGTTTTCAAAGTATTTTGGATTAAATCTTGATTCTTCAACTAATTCTTGCAGTTTTTTCTTAGCAAATCGCGAATTTCTTTTTTTTCCCCTATTTTCCAATTTCGATTGGCTCGATATAACTACATCAGAACCATCAGAGCTCTCTACCTGAAATTCTATGCCCTCATAATCTCTTTCTGGTTCTTTTAATTGTTGAGTCAATTATTTTATCATCTCAATTTTATTAGTTTGTAATTTTTAAAAAATTAAAAAAAAATATTGTAAAATTAAAGATCTTTTAATGAGAATTGAAATTTCTTCCCATCCAAAAGATAACAGCCCATAGATTTCTTCCATTTCTTATCTTCTTTACTTGCCATTCTTTTCATCTCGATTGTTTTTGTTTTTTTTTTCTTAATTTTAATATTATTTCATTGTTATATTTAGTTTGAGTTGTGGAACTTTATCTGGAGTCTTGTACTCATTTTGGACTAATTAAATTTTAATGGATCTTAAGCATTTAAGTTTCCAGGAGAACTCACAACAAAGTTAATTCATTGTTAGAATAAGGTTATAAGGAGGATTTAGATAGTATCATGAAATTAAAATGGATGGTATATTTTTTTATGAGAGGGTATAACCTCCTAGCAACGAGTGTTACTAGGAGGCCTTTTCGCCCCATTCTCTCAATGGAAAAGAAAAACTAATGAAATAAGCTTAAAGTAAAGTAATAGTTTATCAAACATTAAAAAATATTAGAATTAAAGATCTCCCATTTGATTCCAAACAGGGTCATAAAATAATCTTGGTCTGGGATTTTTTTGATTTTTTTTCATTTTTTCACACATCCTTTTTTTATTATTTTGTTGTTTAAAAAAAAAAATATTGTAAAATTATAGATCTTTTAATGAGAACTGAAATTTGGACCCATTCAAAAGATAATTACCCATTGATTCCTTCCATTTCTTATCTTCTTTTTGTGTCATAATTTTATTAGTGAAAGAGTATACTTATAGTTTACTTTACAGAACTTTATTTGGAGTCTTGGATTAACTATGGATCATAAAGTATAAATAGATTTTTATATTCTATTCTATTAAAGAACATTAAATATGGAGTACTAAGTGTGGTTTCTACATGTAATTATCCTCCTGAAGAGATTATAAAACCAATTTTTGGTAAACCTAACTTCGAATTTATCTTATTATGGATTTTAAACAATAATGATGTATGCTCTTGGGCAAATCTGAAAGAAAAAATTAAGCATTCCACCTTATCAATCTACCTCAACAGACTTAAGGATAGAGGATACATTGAGAAGGCGGAGTTCAATCAGTATAAAATTACATCTAAAGGTAAGGATAGGTATTATGAACTCTCTGAAGTACGGCAAAAAAAGAGAAAATTAAGTTCCCCTCCCGATGTTATTCTTAGAAGGAGGAATTATGACCACTGGATTCTTTGGATGGTATATAACAATAACTATTGCAAATGGGCGGATTTTCTTGAGCCTCCCCTTTCGATCAATCAATCTTCTTTATCTAAAAATTTGAATTCATTATTAGATAAGGAATTTGTAAGAAAGGAAGAAAGAGAATATAGGATAACTCGGTTAGGTAAGACAGAATACTCAAATATGCTAAGACTATATGATCTAGATAGACAATCAATCTTAGAGGAAGAAAGCAAACGGATTAAAGAAATTACTAAAAGCACCACAAGTTTCTTTAAAGAGTATAACATCGAAGATATTGATATTAAATTTCGGTTTTTAAACAATAAATTAAAGCTACCATATGAAAAGGTCGAGTCTACTTTAGATAGTGAAGAAGAGTTTGAAAAAGTTTTACTTTATCTGTCTATAAATCATCCAGACCGATTTCCTCATTACATATCTCCAGAGGAGTTTTCTAAAAAGTATGACATCAATCTGGTTAAACTTAACTTTGTTATTCTTCGAATTGTTGAAGAAAACATCTTTCCAATAAAATTTTTTAAATTAGAATTAGGTTTAGCCGATGGAGAGACATTTTATTTTCAAGTAAATGAAAAATTAGAACGGATGCTTAATGTAATTGTTGAAGATCACGTTACTAAATTCACGTATTTAAAAAATTTATATGAGGAAACGTCTGAAGGAGCCCATCTGTTAACAATGGAAGGCACAGTAGAGGCAATATTAGAGGAGATAGTTGAAAGCCTGTTTAACAAAGGATTAATAGAAGTGTTAAGAAATTTCTTACCAAATTATATCAACTATTTGGCGTATAAAATTGAGAAAGAAAGAAAACTTTTTGATACTTTTGACAAATTAGAAGGATTAATATGGAAAGAGATCCAGACATTCTATCTTTCTGAAGTACAAGGGCAGTCTGATAAGAGAAGTGAGCTTGAGTTTTATTTAGATCCTGCTAAGAGTTTTGAGGAAGCTTTTGAAAAAATCAACAAAGCCATTAAACGAAACCCTAAAGAACTCGATCTGTATTATATTAAAAGTAAGATTCTAATTTATTTTGATAGATATAATGAAGCCTTAATCCTCTTAGATGGAATGGTAAAAGATTTTCCTAAACATGAAAAAGATCTCAAAATGAAAAAAGCCTCTATTCTTAAAGGAATGAGAGATCTTGATGGAGGATTGGAAATTATCGATGAATTGATTGTTAAATACCCAGAAGATAATGATCTTCTCAATTACAAAGCGTTCTGGTACCAATACTTAAATAATAAGGAAGAAGCCTTAAAAATTATCCAAAAACTCATAAAGCGAGAGCCAGATAATGGAATTTATATCGATTCATATGGTGAAATTCTGATGGCTTTTAATGACCACGAATTAGCTATAGATAAATTTCAAAGGGCAATAGAACTGGATCCAAATAGTTGGTATATTTATCAAACTTATATTAAACTTGGAATTTGTTATAGAGCGCTGGATGATTATGATTTAGCATTTGAGCATCTAACGAAAGGAAGAGATCTTATCGATCAATCTCCAAGTGATCTTGATACAAAACAGATGTGGCACTCTTATGCTAAACCCTTCATCAAAGAGATCAAGGTGCTAGTTGAAGATTTTTAATATTATTTATGGCGTACAAAATAATTTGGCATAACTGCAACGAGTCTTAATTTCTGGTGAAGATGTTTTATGTTTCAGGATGAATTTTATCAAAGCGCGCTGGAAATCCTTAAACGTCGGAAAAAAGGTATTATGCGTGACCATTTTTCTTAGAAATTTCCAGAACCATTCCATGGGATTTAAATCGGGAGAATATGGTGGTAAAAACACCAGTTCGAGCCTTTCCTCATTTGTCTTTAAAAACGGTTTCAGCTCTTTTGAATGATGCGCCCGAGCATTATCCAAGACTATGATGAGCTTCTTAGGTGCTGGATATCTGGCAAGTAGCCCTTCTAAATAATGCTGAAACTGTGGAGCTTTTAAAGTTTCAGAAAATGCCACATGCAAATTTCCTTCAAGGGGTTCGACAGTCCCTATTAGGTGTTGCCGTTTCCGACCGCCGTACGTGTAAATCTCCGGCTGATGTCCTTTCAGAGACCACATGCGCATGGTACTCGGAGAGAATTGAACGCTTGCCTCATCTTGGAAGAGGACTACGTCGTATGGTTCAAGAGAATCCAGTTTTTTTTAAACTCTCGAATAAATTCTTCCTGCTTTTCGGGATCTGCTTTAGGAAATTTATATTTCGGACGTTGAAGCGAAAATCCTAGTGAATGAAGGAGTTTTTGAGCTGCGCGCACGGAAAACGACACACCAAACTTGATATGAATGTGTTCTGCAACGGATTTTCCTTCCCAGTTGCTAAAATCGTAGTCCAACTCACGCGGGTGTCTCATGACATCCGCTTTTATCTCTTCCTTTTGATCATCTGAAAGCCTGGATGGCCTCCCAGGAGGTGAATTTGGAGCGATAGCTTCTAACCCCCTCTCATTAAAAAGTTTTACCCATGCTTGTACAGTATTCCTGGACTTTTTTATCAATTCTGCGACTTTAGTACAATTTCCGAGTTCAATCATTAAATAAAGCCCCTGGTATCGCTCCTTCAGCTTTACCTTGGGCTCTTTCTTGTAGAGCTCGACCAGTTTATCGTGATCGGGTGAGCTCCTGGTTATTTGAAGTTTTTTCATGAATTTAAAAGCAGAAAAAAGCTTCTTGAAAGGGTGTGATATCCAGGTGATATGAGAGGAGAAGTCGTGAGGATGCCAAATTATTTATTTCGCCATAAATAGAATAAAATTTTATCTTTAAATATAATATAAATATGAGGAAGGGGATTTTATATATTGAAGAAGGATAGAAAAAGAGAAAATTTCCGAGGGAATTTATATGGATGAGATGAGAATCAAACGATATCGCGACAAAATAAATCATACTACAGATTATTTAAAAGATTTGCCGTTAGAACCTAAGAATGAGTTTGAAAAACGAGGGATCTTTTATTCTCTTCAAACTTCAATCGAAGCAATAATTGATTTAGTTGCGATGCTTGTAAAAGATGTAGGAATCCCAGTTAAAGAGGACTTCACAAATATCTCAGAAATCGTTAAATTTAAGAAGTTAAAACCAGATTTAGGAGAAAAGTTAAAAAAAGCTAATGGATTGCGAAATATGTTAGTCCATAGATACAATTCTTTTGAAGAACAAAAAATTCTAAATTCAGTGAAAGAAATTAAAGATCTTTTATATGAATGGATAGATATCACGGAGGAAATTCTAAATGAAATCAATTGAGCTTACGCAATTGAGAAAGGATTTAATTTATTTGAAGGATAAACATGATGTAGTGTTGTTTGGATCTCATGTGGAAGGAGGAATACGTCCAACCTCGGATATTGATATCGCAATACTTTCTTTGGATAAAGATAGAGATAAAAATTTGAAACTGCAAGAGGAACTGCTGGGAAAGTTTCCTTTAAAATTTGACATTCATGTTTTTGAATTATTTCCTATTTATATCCAAATTTATATAATTGAAAATTACTTAGTAGTTTTTGGAGATTTGTTAGATATTTCAGAATATTTTTACGAATTTCGCAAAAAATGGGACGATTGTAAGTATCGTATACTATCTAACCAATTTTCAAGTAATAAAGAACGCCTATCTTTAATAAAATGATGAATCGAAAAAAGAACACTACTTAATCACTTATATAGCTTGAAGAGGAATGGTAAGAAAAATCACATTCTTTCAACAAGTATAGAGATTATATTGTTACCAAAACCTCCGAAATTACATGTGATTCCATTTTCTGCACCATCAACTTGTCTTTTACCAGCATCTCCCCTTAATTGCCACACCAATTCTACAACCTGAGCGACTCCAGTGGCTCCAAGTGGATGACCTCTTGCTTTCAATCCTCCTGATGGATTAATAGGGATTTTACCTCCAATCTCGGTTTGGCCTTCATGCGCAGCTTTAGCACCCTCGCCTTTATGAAAGAAGCCTATATCCTCACTCTGTACTGCCTCAAGAATTTCAAAAGCATCATGTAATTCGGCTACATCCATATCTTCTGGGGTTTTATTAGCCATTTTATAAGCTTGATCAGAACATATTCGTAAAGCTTTCAGGGTGGTAAGTTCCTCTCGTTCAAATACTATTTGAGTATCTGTTGCTTGTCCAATACCAGAAATTAAAATAGGTGTATCACAATATTCTTTTGACTTTTCAGTATTACATAAAACTAAAGCAGCAGCGCCATCCGAAATCGGGCAAATATGAAAAAGTCTCAGTGGATCTGCAATTATAGGATTTGTTTTATCGTCATTTAGGAAATCATGTACTTTCTCCCAAGTTCCTTTTCCTTTATTGATTGCGCTTTCCATAAAATTATCAATAGTTCTCTGAAAATGAGCATTTGGATTTAAAGCCCCATTCTTATGGTTTTTAATTGCGATATCGGAAATCCATTCTAGTTTTGCATCATATTTCTCAAGATATGCTCTCGTTAGTAATCCCGCAAATGAAGGAAGTGAGACACCGTGTCGTCTTTCAGCTTCTGGATGTGTTAATGTTGCTACGTTTGAGGTGACATATCCAGGAGTTGTTATATGAGTCATTTTTTCCCCTCCAACTACTAAAACTAAGTCACTCATACCAGAGGCAATTGCTTGAAATCCTGCCTTGACTGCTGATCCTCCACTCGCAGGACCGTTCTTAATGTGATCTGCTGCGGCAGGTATTAAACTCAATTTATCAACTAACATACTGGCAACCCCCGATATTTGGTTGAAAACATTAGGACTCATTGCTCCAACATAAACAGAATCAAACATTTCATCATTAGTATTTGAATTTCTAATTGCTTCGAGGGAGGCATCACATAGTAAATCCATTAATCCTTTAGTTTGTAATCGTCCAAATTTTGTGTGTCCGACTCCAATTATTGCAACCTTATTCATATTAAATCCTCTGTAAATTCGATCTTATAGGGTATATCTCAGTTTTTAATTAAAAATAATAATAATAATATAATAAAAAAGAAAATATATCTATTTAGGGTGTTCATTTTTTATGATTGTGGCTAAGGCCATCCCCAATCCTACGCACATTGAACTAATAGCGAATTCCTTGCCTGACTTTTCCAATTGATGGACATTGGTTCCAATCAACCTATTACCAGTGGCCCCAGTAGGATGCCCGAGTGCTATAGCACCACCCCATGGATTAAATCTATCGTCATTCCAATCTAATCCTAAATCATAGCAACAAGCATGAATTACAGAACTAAAGGCTTCATTTATTTCAATGAAACTCATATCATCAAATGTCATATTTGCTCTCTTTAGTGCTTCAGGCATAGCTTTTATTGGTCCAGTAAGTTGTAATACAGGATCAGTTCCAACTGAAGCAAAATTCACAATTGTTGCTCTTATTTTAAGTCCTAATTGTTCTGCTAACTCTCTCGTCATCCATAATTGAGCAGTAGCTCCATCACTAGTTGGACAACTATTTCCTGCTGTTAGAAATGCCTTACTTTTCCTTCCAACTATCGTTCTCAGAGTTGCTAATTTTTCCATTGACGTACCTGGACGAGGTGATTCATCTTTCTTTGTTAATACCGATAAACTTGAATCTTGAGCGATATTATTATTCTCATCTAATAGTGGCTTCCCATCTTCGTCAAGTTTAGGACACCAAATTGGTTCAATCTCTTTTCCCCTTTCATCCCACGTTGCACACGCTTTTGTATGAGAGTGTAATGATAAGCTATCAACATCGTTTCTATATTCTTCAAGAGTCAAGCCCTCTTTTTTCATCCACACTTGCCCCATATCATGAGCAGATTGTATTTGACCTGCAAAACTTGTTCTATATTCTTTTAATTTAGCAGCAACTTCAGGATGTGATAATATTTTCTTGTTAGGAGCAATCATTACAGGTTTATTTTGTTCTTTATCAAAAATAAAGGCATCGGACATGATAGGGTATTTATTTTGTACTTCCACACCCCCACAGATCACACAATCATGTATTCCTGATGCAATTGCTTGCCATCCAGAAATAACCGCTTGCGCACCACTCGCACACTGTCTATTAATGGAACATCCTGGAACCGAAACAGGTAAGTGAGCCGTAAGTGCAGCAGTTCTGCCGATATCTAAAGCACAATCCCCAATTTGACTATTACATGAAACAATAGAATCACCAATGATGTGAGGATCGATCTTAGTCCTCTCAACTAAAGTTTTATAACAATGAGCAACTAAATCATCACCTCGATGGTGAACAATTGTACCTCTTCGTCTTCCAATAGGTGTTCTCACATAATCTATTAATACTGGTTCCCTGCTTGGATTTTTGAAGTATTTTTCATACATACTAATTGGTTCTGCCATTTTTTTTCACTTAAAGTTTTATTTTATGAAATCTAATGAAATTTTCTTAAAGAATTTTAGTTTTAAATCTTTTAACTTTGAGCATTTCTAAACCTTAAGAAATTATATTGTTTAAATTATTAGCTGCGGTTTTATTTTAAATAGAAGACACTTACGTATTTGGTACAAAATCTAATTTTTATTAGCACAAATCATTCCTAAACCAAAGTGTTATATATAATTTCTTCTGTTAATATTAGGTATAAGAATTTTATCTTTGTAAAAATTCTGTTAATTTTTGGAGTGGGTTCAAATTGATTGAAATGGGTGAAAGTAAACTCAATTTTGCGGATGATTTATTCAGAACAATTTATAATGATTCTCCAATTGGAATAGAACTCTATGATTCTAATGGAAAATTAATTGATTTAAATAAATCATGTATGGAATTGTTTGGTGTATCAAGCAAGGATGACATAAAGGGATTTAATCTATTAAATGATCCAAACATACCTACAGAGCATCTAACTAAGTTAAAACGACGAGAAACTGTAAATTTTGAAAGCGTATTTGATTTTGAGCTAGTTAAGGATAAAAATTTGTACAGAACTAATAAATCGGGTAAAATTTATCTTGATGTCCTTATTACACCTTTATATGCTAGAGAGGATAAATCTATAAGTAATTACTTAGTTCAAATTCGAGAAATAACGGATCAGAAAATAGCAGAGCGCAAATTAATAGATTTAAACGAGGAATTAGAACATAGAATAGAAGAAAGAACTGAAAAATTAAGGAAATCTGAAGGAAAATATCGACTTCTTGCAGAAAATCTTAATGACATAATTACTGTTGTAAATGATAAAGGACAAGTTGAATATATCAATGAAGAAGCTCATACGAAAGTAATGGGGTATTCACATAATGATCTAATGTATCAAAGTGTATTCGATTTAATTCACCCAGATGATAAAGAAAAAATAATCCAGGCTTTCAAGAAAGTATTTAAAGAGGGCGAAGGTTTTACTGAAGCTAAAATTATTGAATGCAATTCAAAAGCATTCCAAATAAGTGGATACAATTCAAAAGAAGAATGTTTAAGGACCCCAGTTGTAGATTTATACTATAATCCAAGCGATAGAGAAAGGTTTATTGAACTACATGATAGAGGAGGGGTAGTAAAAGATTTTGAGGTGGAATTTAAGCGAAAAGATGGATCAATCTTCTGGTGCTCAATTACTTCTATTGCCCAAAAGATGGGAGATCAAACAACATACATTAACTCATTTCAAGACATCACAGATCGTAAACTAGCTGAAATTAAAATTCAGCAGAGTGAAGCTGAATTAGCTGCTATCTATAATTATACCCCAATAGCAATACTTCTAGTAGATAATGAGCGACGAATTAGAAAAATTAATAAGTTCGCATTGAAGTTTACCGATCGTAAAGAAGAGGAAGTATTTGGTATCCATGGAGGTGAAGCTCTTCGATGTTTATATTCAATCAAAGATCCTAGAGGATGTGGTTTTAGTGAGGATTGTCAAGATTGCACAATTCGCAATACTGTTCTTGATACCTTTAAAACTAAAATCCCTCACATTAATATAGAAGCTACACTCTATCTATTACCAGGTGGCGACATAGATAATGTACATTTACTTATTTCTACCGTCCCATTGAAATTTGATGGAGAGGATTTGGTCCTTATCAGTTTAATTGATATTACTGATCGAATGCATGCTGAACAAAATTTAATAGAATCTGAAGAAAAATATAAAAATTTAAGCTTAGAGTCGGAATTGATTTTAGATAATACTCCGGCAGTAATATTCTATAAAGATTTGGAAAATAATTATATTCAAGTAAATAAATACCTAGCGGATTCTATGAATGCATCTAAAGATGATCTAAAAGGCAAAAATATGCTCGAATTATTTCCAAAAGAAGATGCTCAAGCATATTGGGATGATGATTTAGAAGTTGCTAAAAGTGGAAAGCCAAAATTGAATATAGTAGAACCTTATGAAACAGGTGAAGGAAAAAGATGGGTTAGCACAAGTAAAATTCCTATATTTGATAGTAATAAAAATGTAATAGGGATCATTGGAATGGCTGCTGATATCACTGATCGCATGAAAGCAGAACAAGAATTAAAAGAATCGGAAGAGAGATATCGAGAGATATTTGAAAATTCTCCAGTTGCTTTATTTGAACAAGATTTTTCTGAACTAAAAAGCTATTTAATTAATTTAAAAGCTTCAGGAGTAATTGATTTTGAAAAATATTTAGATGAGAATCCTGAGGAAATAATAAATTTCTCATTTATGATCAATTTAGTTGAAGTAAATAAGAAAGCATTAGAGCTATACAAGGCTCAAAACAAGGATGATTTCATTGTAAGGAAACATCAGATAGAGAAAAAAAATTTCCAAGATATACCTCCAGAGGTACTTTTAGCCAATAAGAGAGAAATACGATCTTTAATAAAAGGCGATACTACGTTCGAATCAGAAGTTGTCATTAAAACCTTTACGGGTGAAAAAATTTATGTTTACATGAAAACAGTGATTATTCCTGGATATGAAAATAGTTGGTCAAAAGTGATTGTCTCACTTCTAGATATAACTGATCGAATTATAGCAGAACAGAAATTAAAGGAATCAGAAGAAAAGTTTAGAACTATTGCAGAGCAATCAACCTTAGGTGTAATAATACAACAGGAAGGGCTTATAAAGTTTGTATCACCTGCGGTTTCAAATATTCTCGAATACCCTATAGAAGAAATTAATAATTGGACGGCTGAAGACACCTTAAAAATAATCCATGTTGATGATTTAGAACAAATAATAGAAAAATCGATAGCGCGTAATGAAGACGATTACGCTACAATAATCAGCTATGAATGCAGAATAACAACTAAAAATGGAAATTTAAAGTGGATTGAAGTAATGTCTAAACCTATAAAATTTCTAGACAAACGTGCTGTCCTAATCTCAATGATAGACATAACAATAAAAAAAGAAGTGGAAGAAGAATTAAAAGAAGTAAGTAATTTGAAGTCTGAACTTTTAAGCAGAACTTCCCATGAGTTAAAAACGCCTCTCGTTTCAATCAAGGGTTATGTTGACTTATTATTGCAAGTTCACTACGATCACCTGGATTTTTACACTATCTCCATGCTAGGGGAGATACGTCAGGGATGTGTAAGGTTAGAGTCTTTAATAAAAGACTTGTTAGAGACGTCTAAATTAGATTCTGGATCTATTGAACTAAAGAAATATAAAGAAGATTTATCGTTCCTAATCAAGTTTTGTATGAAAGATTTACAAGGCTTAGCCAATATCAGAAAACATGAGGTTTTGATCGATATTGATGATAACATGATTACTATGTTTGAAAAGGAAAGGATATACGAAGTGATAGTTAACCTATTAAGTAACGCTATAAAGTATACACCTCCTCAAGGTATAATCAAGCTAGGATCCAAAATAGAAAACAATCAATATATAATTTCAATTGAAGATAATGGCATTGGTTTTTCAGAAGAAGAACGAAATAAGATCTTCAAAAAATTTGGTAAAATTGAGCGATATGGTAAGGGATTAGATGTTGTTTCTGAAGGATCAGGCTTAGGCCTTTATATTTCAAAAGGAATAATAGAGTTGCATGGAGGCCAGATTTGGGCAGAATCTAAAGGCCAGGATAAAGGTTCTACATTTTACTTCTCATTACCAATAATGGTTGATTAAACAGAGTGTAGATTATATGTTGAATTTATGATACTTTAATTAGCTTATTTTCAAAAAACTAGTGTTTATTTCTTTTGATTCTTTCCTTTTAAAAGAATTCAAATAGGTAAACTCTATTAATGTTATATACCTTGAAAATGAGTAATTCAGAAATTAAATTATAAAAATTATCAAAGGTCCTCATTATTGCTTATATAGATAAGGAGAAATTGCAAGCATTATTTAAATGGTATATGCAAGAGGTAGGCGAAAACTTAGTATCAGTTCTAGTTGTAGGACGGGATGGTTTAGTAGTAGACATATTCACTAGAGATAGTGAAAAAACAGATGAAAAAAAGTTTATCGGTGCATTTAGTTCATTGGTTGAGGTAATTCTTAAAAAGTTAACTTTAGATTTTGATCTTGGAACTTTTGGTGCTGGAACTTTTGATACTGATAAGTATCGTTTCATATTTTGTGAATCTGGTTCTGAGTATGTCTTAGTTACAATCCTTAAACCAGGAGCATTTGTTGATGATATTTTTCCTTATACTTTTATAGCAGCAGATAAGGTTGCACGTATTGTGGATGGAGAATTACCCGTTAGTCCTGTAATCCCAAAGATTAGGAGAGATACAGAAATAGAAAGATTAAAGCGAAAATTAGATTATTATCAGAAAACTTCTCATTCTCCGGATTACGTGTATAAACTGAGTTTAATTGGAGACGGTGGTGTTGGAAAGACAAGTATGGCTCAACGCTATGTTCATGGAGTTTTTAAGGCGGACTACAAAGCAACCATCGGAACATTTATTTCAAAAAAGGAATGTCATTTTGAAAAATTAAATACATCAGTAAAATTTATTATCTGGGACTTAGCGGGCCAAGATCAGTTTCAGCGTCTTTGGCCTGATTATATGACAGAGACCCGTGCAGGAATTATTATATTTGATATTACTGACAAAAAATCTTTCGAACATGTAGGAAAGTGGTATGAAATCATTACTAGAGTAGCAGATCCAAACGTAATCTTAATACTTGTGGGAAATAAAGTGGATTTAAAGAATTCCAGGGAAGTTTCTACAACTGAGGGTATGGATTTAGCAAAAGAGTTAAATATCTATTATATGGAAACTTCAGTAAAAAACAACGAGAACATCGGTGAAGTTTTTGAGTGGATAGCACTCCAAATCATTAATCAAAATGTTGAAAAGGTAAGGGAATCGAAAGAGAACAAAGCTATTGAGGAGAACTATAAATTTATTATTTCTGCTGCTCAGATAAAATTAATAAATGATTATTTTACTAAGCAGCTGGATTACTGCGTCGGAAAAAGTGATACGGAAAATATCGTTAAATATTTAGATATCTTAAAAGTAATAGAAAAAAATAAATTATAACTTTTCTATTTAGCTATTCGTTTCAATATATATTGCTGGTTTTAAAGGTAGTGTTTTGAGTGATTTTTGTTGAGGATCAAATTCGGAATTAATAACTATTTTATCAGAAACTCTTGTTTCAATATAAACCTTATATTCATGTAACAGATTAGACTCATCTAGTTGTGATAAATGCCTTTCCCAAATTCTCTCTTTAATTTGAAATTTAATATATGGGAGTAACTGTTTATTCTTAATGATAATTTTGTTGTCTTTTAACTCATCCATGATGGCTTTGAAATTTCCTTTTTTTAAATATACTACATTTTGAACATCATATTTCCATCTAGGAGCTGTATAAATATAGATATTATTAGATCCAGTAAATTTAATTATCTTCTTAATATTCAATATATCTTCAACAACATTTGTTATGTATTCAAAACCCTCATCTAGATCGTCTCGTACAAATTCGCTGTTAATCACTAGTAAAGGTAGACTTGAAAGAAGTTCATCATTTCCTAATTGCTCCCACATTTCTTCACATAAATGAGGCATGGTAAATGAGAGCATTTGGAACCACGAGGGAAAAATTAATTTAGCAATTTCATATTTATCTTTTTCAAAATTTGATATTCGGAAGAATTCTTGAAGTAAATTTGAAATTTCATAGAAGGATATCTGTAAATATTTTCTGAGATTAAGTTGATCAAGTGCTTCTCTTGCAATACTTATGTTCTTAAAGAGGCGTGATAAAACTAATTTTGAATATGTGTCTTGAAGATTCTTGTGGTCACCCTTACCGCCATTCAAGTTTTTAATATGATTGGAGACAAACTTATAAAATCTTAATATATGCCCTTTTAGAATTTGGATCTTTTTTTCTCTCCAATCTAGTGTAACGCCAAGATCAGCACTATGAGAAATATAGAACCGAAATAAATCAGATGAATATTTTACTTGTATATCTGCTAATGAAATTATGTTTCCTTTAGATTTCCCCATTTTTTGCCCTTCTCTTATGAGGGGTTCTATTAAAGAAATTTTCTTTGGCCAATGCTTTTCAGGAAATATCGCGACATGATGAAATATAAAGAAACTTAAATGATTTGAAATATGCATTATAGCTGTGTGCCTATGATCAACAGGATACCAGTAAAAAAACTCTTCCTGAATATTCTCTAAAATAGATTTATCAAGATTGGTTTGATTTGATATTTTATTGATATCACCCTTTCCAAGAAACACGTAATCGAAAAATTCTAAGCTTAACTGTTCAGGATGTATATTATATTCTTTAATTTTATGAATTATAGTATAAAAAGCCATATATATTGTTGAATCACTAAGAGATTCTATTATCCAATCTTTATTAAAAGGTAATTTTGTACCCAATCCTCTCTTTCTTGCGCAGGGACGCTTCTCAAGCCAATTAAAAACATTTTCGAAGGTTAATCGATATTTACGAGGTATTATTTCCATATTATCCAAACATTTATTTGCCTTATCCTTCCAATTTCCTGCATTGAAATTGAGGAACCATTGATCTTTTAAGATAGAAACAATGACTTTAGCTCCACATTTGCATTTTAGATTTTTGGAAACAGGAATATATAATTTATCAGCCAGGTTCTCCTTAATCAAGTCCAGAGTCACTTTTTGTGCTGCTTCACTAACAACCATTCCTTGGTATTTTCCACATCTTTCATTTAGAATCCCACTATAAAATTCCTCCTTGTAATTTTCACTTGTAGCTTTATCAAGTTTTTCTTTATCTTTTTGTGTCCTGACCTGATATTTATCACAGTAATATTTCGCAGGGTATTCCATTACTCCCTTTAAATCAATTATTGGAATTGGAATTATTAATTCAATATCTCTTTGGTTTAAATCAAATTTCTCTATTAGTTTAGTGTCTTTTTGCAAATCAATTAATGCTATATAGTCATATGGCGCATGACCAGGAACAGAATAAACAACACCTGTAGCTGTGGACGTATCAACAAAACTGCCTGGTAAGATTGGAATTTTTTTAATTCTATAAACATCGTAGGCTTTCTTACCAATCAGGCGTTTTCCTTTAAATTTTTCGACAATTTTTAAATCTTTATTTTGGTTTTCTAATAAAAATATAGCTTCTTCAGAGATATACCAAAATTCTTCATTAATTACAACTTTTACATAATCCCCTTCTGGATTTATCCACATATTAGTAATTCCATAAATTGTCTCTGGCCGTAATGTGGAGGCTACTAAATAACCATCTTTGTAGGGGAATTTAATACAAACAAATTCATTAATACTTAAATCCAATTCATCTCCACTTGAAATGTCATCTTCTCCTACTGCATTTTGATCTTGAGGGCAATATAGAATCGGATATTCTCCTTTTTCAATATATCCCATTTCTTTTAGATGATGATACTGCCACTCGATGAACTTATTATATTCCTTATCCCCCGTGGTAAACTCTCTCCTCCAATCTATACTCATTCCGATCGACTTAAAGTCTACTTTAATCTTATCTGAAAAATATTTAACAACATTCCAAGGATCTTTAAAACTCTGAATGATATTATCTACGGTTTTTCTATCTGCTGTATGTAAAGATACGTACTCTTTCATCCTCTCAATTGTTTCTCGATCATTTCGCTTAATAGACGAAGATATTGCTAAAACTGGAGTTCCTGTTATATGAAATGCCATTGGTAACAGAACATTATAACCCTTTGCCCGATAATACCTAGTAAAGATATCTCCGTTTACATAACTTCTCCCATGTCCTATATGTAGCGGTCCAGAAGGATATGGATAGGGTATAGTTATAAATATCTTATCTTTATCCAGATCTGGATCTGCTTCAAAAATCTTAGAATCAGCCCATTTATCCTGCCATTTCTTCTCAATTAATTTAGGATTGTACATTCATTTAACACTATTTTGGTTTTTTATTCAATTTCATCTATTCTGATTATTCTTTGAGTAAAAAAAGTATCAATAATCTTTTTCAGTTAAAACTGCCAGCCAAGCAAACAAACCCGTGGAAACTTTAAAAGAAAAAGAGTTCTGGATTTGTTTCACTCATAATAATAACAATAAAACGGAGAGTAAATCAACTAGGGGCAATTTTTCCCTTGTAAATTTCACTGCTGCAGTTATATTTGTAATCATTGCTCAAGAATTATTACATTTCATAATATTAAAATCTTCTTAGGGGAGGGTACAATAAAACACCCAAGACGAGTTGTAGAATCGAATATATTACTTGGTAATATTATTTTAAAATAAAGTGAAAATGATTAAATACAATTCCTAATTTTTATTTTTAAGGTTTTTATCATTTAATAAAAGTAACTATTTTTGAAAATAGGGTTTATTATATCTTGAAAGAATCTATTAAAGGTAAACAAATTACTGAAGGTACTAAACTATGGTATACAATTCTTGATGCTATCAGTGTATCCATTACTCTCATTGATTTAGATAACAAAATTATTCAATGTAATAAAGCAACTCTTGATATTTTAGGGAAGTCAAAATATAAAGATGTTATAGGTCACTCTTGCTGGGACTTAGTACATGGTACCTCTGAACAAGTTGATTGGTGTCCTGTAAAGAGGATGCATGAATCTGGTCATAAAGAGGTTAGTGTACAAAAAATGAACGGAAGATTGGTCGAAATTTCAGCAGATCCTGTCTTTGATGATGAAGGAAAAATAAACGGAGCAGTTCATGTTATAAGGGATATTTCTGAACAGAAAATTGCTGCACAGAAATTAAAAGAATCAGAAGAAAAATATCGATTAATTTCAGAAAATACAGATGATTTAATTGCAGTTTATAATGAAGATGAAAAAATAGAATATCTCAATGCAGAAACCCATTCAAGGGTTTTAGGTTATAATATTGAGAATTTTATAGACAAATCTTTTAGAGATACGATGGTTCATGAAGATGATAGAGAAATTGCTGGAAATTCTATAAAAGACGGATTAGAAAAAGGAAGCTATTATTATCAATTCAGGTTAAAGCATCAGCAAGGGAATTATTTATGGTTTGAAGTTACAGGTAAGACATTTACCGATGATAATGGGGAAGATAAACTCCTGTGCGTATCAAGAAATATAAATGAGATGAAATTAGCAGAACAAAAAATTCAAGAATCTGAAGAAAATTTTAGAACTATAGCTGATCAAGCGTTTATGGGTATTTTAATAATTCAAAATGAGAAAGTTGAGTATGTGAATAATGCCTTACTTCAAATTTTTGAATACTCAATTGAAGAAATAGATAATTGGGTAAAAGATGATCTATTAAAAATAATTCATCCTGACGATTTACAATATTTAAGAAATTATCGCAAGAAACTACAAGCGGACGATCCCAATATCAAACCCTATTATTCTTATAGAGTTTTCACGAAATCAAATAAATTAAAGTGGATCGATCAATTCTCAAGGCCTATTATTTATATGGGAAACCGTGTAGAGTTGATTACGATTATGGATATCACAGAAAAAAAAGAAGCTGAAAAGGAATTAATAAAGCTAAATAGCTTAAAATCAGAGTTGCTGAGAAGAACATCACATGAATTAAAAACTCCTTTAGTTTCGATAAAAGGATTCACTGATCTATTATTAAGTGTTCACAAGGAAAAACTTGATGATTATGTTTTAGCTACGGTTCATGAAATTAAACTTGGATGTGAAAGACTTGAAAATCTTATACAGGATATTCTAAAAACATCAGAATTAGAACCAGGCGCAACTCAATTAAAAAAAACAGAAGGGGATTTATCCTTCTTAATAAAATTGAGTATTAGGGAATCGCAAGGATTAATGAAATTGAGAAACCATTCAATTAATCTAAAAATTCACGATAAATTAACAACGAACTTTGAACAAGAACAGGTTCATCAAGTTATAAGTAATTTAATAAATAATGCCATCAAATATACCCCTCCTGAGGGTACTATTGAAATTAAATCAGAAATCAATAATCAATCCATTAAAATTTCAATTAAAGATAATGGGATTGGAATAACCTCGCAAGAAAAAGAAAATTTATTTACACAATTCGGAAAAATCGAAAGATACGGACAAGGATTAGATATTATATCTGATGGTTCTGGTCTGGGATTATATATTTCAAAAAAAATAATAGAACTACATGGCGGTGAAATCGGTGTAGAATCAGAGGGAAGAAATAGAGGTTCTACATTTTATTTTACGCTGCCAATTATTAAAGGAGATTTAACCTAGTCATTGAAATTATTTTTCACAATCAATTTTTGTTTTTTTAATTAAATAAGTTATATTTTTGATTGGGTCATTTTTTATTAGGATTTTTCTTAAATCTATATAAATATTCACCAACTTAACTTTATAAAATTCACTTTGTAAAATAATATTAATATCAATTTTTTTTTATAATTTGGAGAAATATGTCTTTTACAGTAATCGAAAAAATAGTTGAATCTTTAAAATCAGGAGATTTCATCAAACTGGAAAAGTCAATTCTTCTTCTCATGGATGATAATTATGTATACTTATCAGAACTTGATTCCAATAAAAAAAATAGAAATAAAATTGAAAAAAATTATTACAGACAACTAAATTTATTTCTTGAAAGAGGACAACTTGAAAATTTTAAGAAGTTAATTGATTATTCCTATAAATTAGATATACATATCGATATTCATAAAATTCCCAAACGGTTTGAATTCCTCTCTAAAATCCATTTAAACGGGATTACATCAGGTCAAATAGGAGAAATTTTTGAGGTTATTAGATTTTTTAACGACACTGGGTTACTTGAAAGAGAATTTTCTAGAGAAGATTTAGAACTTATTGAAAAAATTAAAAGTAATAAGTTGTTAATCACGAATTTACACGATATATTCAAAAAAGTAACGAATTCTTTAATATATTACACATTTAGTTCAATGATAGAAAATATCTTTAGGTTATTTTTACATTGGCTTCATTCCCCTGAAGCATCAGAAGAGTACGTTAGAATTTTTTACAATAAAGAGGATCTCCTTAGAATTATAGATTCTTACCCTATGTATGGTCTAAGAGTTGAGAAATTAGGAACTGTAGAAGAATATATCAATAGGTTTCGAGAGTATGGGAATAGTACGGAAAATAGAATAATTGACAATGATCTCAACTTAATAGAATTCAATTTTAGGAAAAGAACCCATATAGTCTCATTGAATAATATTGAGAAAAATATAGATAACATACTTACAAGTAGGGATCACTACAATTTTTACAATTTATCAATGGTATTACTGGGAGGATTAGGACCTCAAGGGCACGGTTTTACATATTCAACACCCAGAGGTGAGGTGATTGAAATATGTAGTGACCGAAAAGAGAATGAAGCGATAATCGTAAAGTATAAAGAATTCTTAAAACGGCAATTTCTAGTAAAGCTTAGAATGGAAATGGCAAGAAAACACATCAAAACCAAAAAAATTACGAGAATCATGGATTTTCTATCAGAAGTCTTAAAACCAGATGAATTTATTAATTATTTTAAAAAAGACTTAATAGTAAAGAGAATAACACAATTTTTAAATGAAATAAAAGATCATTCCGACTTTCAAGAAGCAAAACTTCAAGATTTAATAAATGAAATTGAAAAAGCAATAATAATCATCTTAAGACCAATAGATTTGATCGATCAGTTTAGGTGCCGAATGGAATTAATCGATAAAGGTAAGATGAAATCAGAAGATATTGCAAAGTTAACGAGTTTAAAAGATAAATCTCACTACGATGTGTTACGTGAGAGGTTTTTTTTCCAAAATCAAATTGAATGGTTTTTTAAATTATATTCTGATGATATATTGGAATACCGAAAGCAAAGGGAAAATCTAAAAAAATAAAAGATAAGGATTTGAAGAAACTATTGTGGATTTTCTGCTCTCATTTTTTTTAACTCTTTTGAAACCTTCATAAAACCCATCCCAAGTTTCCTACCAGAAAA
Organism: Promethearchaeota archaeon; assembly: GCA_019057775.1. Next base: position 44,893 of record JAHLWT010000260.1, on the reverse strand, counting down.
ACCCTTGAAATATTCGCCATTTTTTTTACACGTGGATAATACAAAAGGGATAACATTCTTACAGCTTTCTTCGACATCCGTCATAACAAATTTCTTGATTAACTCAAATTCGCGTTCGTAGGTCTCCTTGTCTTTCCAACCTTCAGTTAATAGGGCACCTGTACTTAAATTTGTATCAACCATACCTGGATTGAAGATATTTATCTTAATATCATTTTCATTTTTTTCTAGTTCCTTTGATAAGCACTTGGAAAACGCAAGGACTCCTCCCTTAGATGCCGAGTAAAGAGTCATATGTTCTACTGGTCTTTCAGCACCTCCTCCAGATAGCGTAATTATTCTTCCATATCCTTGTTTGATCATTTGTGGTAATACTGATGCGACTGAGTGAATGATTCCCAATAAATTAATTTCGATCATAGATTTTGCTAACGAATTTACTTTATCTAAAGAGAGATATTCTAATGGACCATATGATAAGTTTACTCCAGCGTTCGCGACTAAAATCCGAACTGAACCAAATGCATCCACCGTTTTATCAATGAGAGCTTGAACTGCTTTAGGGTCTGAAACATCACATACTACTCCAATAACAGAGTCTCCAAATTCTTCTTTAAAATCGGCAAGTGTTTGATTAACATTCTTTTCTTTTCTTGAGCAAATAGCTACCTTACATCCCTCCCTAAGAAGAAGTTCAGCTATTTTTTTCCCGATCCCTGATGTGGAACCAGTAATTATTGCGGTTTCATTTTTCATTTTCATTATAATTTCACTTATAGGTCTTAATTTAATTAATTTAATAAATTAAATAATAAGTATTTTTGCAATACAGATGATTACAAGGATGAATTAATTGAATATAGCCTTATTAATTTTTAGAAATCCTAATATGTAAGAAAAAATAGAATCTATTTATATAAAATAATAATAAAAAACAAGTAGGGATATAAATGGTTGATTTTAATCCACAAGTTGTAAGTAAAGAAGAATTGCGTGCAATTTCTGCTGGTATAAATGAAGAAGAATTACTGTTATTTGACAAGCACTGTTTAAACAACTTTTATGAAAATAAGGTTTTGATCGAAGCAAAAGAACCGGGTTCTCCTTGGGTCATTGTAAAAGATTTTACTACAGGAGAACAAACAGAGATAATTGATTGTACCTCTCAAAATTGGGCGCTAAATCTTGGTTTCGCAAATCCTGATGTAAACTATGCTGTTGCGGAACAAATGAAGCGTTTAACTCATATAAAATCGGACTCTGTTTCACCTTCACGAGCTAAATTTGTTAATAAATTATCCGATTTAGCTCCTGGCAAGTTAAAAGGAGGAAGGGTACATACCAATAATGAAGGCGGTAGTTTGGCAATTGAAGCTGCGATAAAGCTTGCGATGATCGCTTCACGAGGAAGAGATCATTTTTTAACTTTTCGGGGAGGGTATCATGGGAATACGCTAGCTATGTTAACAGCATCTCAACCTTTTCATACAATAACAAGGTTTAGACCTTTTGGGATCGATTATTTTACGAGGATTCCACAGCCTTATTGCTATCGATGCTTATGGAATTATAAAAATGGTTTATATGGCAAGAAAGATCCTGATTGTAATTTAGAATGTTTTAATCTGACCAATGAATATTTGATGGGCTTAACCACAAGAAAGCTTGCAGGAGTTTTATTGGAACCATGGCAGGCTGCCGGGGGGCATATTCCGTTTCCACCAGGTTATCTATTGAAATTAAGAGAAGCTTGTGAGCAAGAAAAGATTTTCATAATATATGATGAGTCTCAAACAGCTGTGTGGAGAACAGGAAAATATTTTTCACTTACGGAGAAATATGAAAAAGAATTAGGGATTGATGTCTCTCCTGATATGATGTGTTTCACGAAAGCTATTGGTGGAGGATTTCCATTAGGGGCAATGATCGCATCGAAAAGAATTAAAAAGAGATTTATTGCCGCAGAAGACCATACTACATTTTGCAACACCCCTATTGGGTGCACTGCGGGGCTTGCGTCATTTAAAGTCATTGAAAAAGCTAAAATTGGAGATAACTGCGAAAAAAGGGGAGTTCAAATCACGAAACGACTAAAAGAATTGCAAGAAAAACATGATGTAATAGGTGATATTCGCGGTCCGGGACTTTTTATTGGAATTGAACTTGTTAAAGATCAAGAATCTAGGAAACCTTTCACAGAACTTATGGAAGAAATGCTTCATGAAGGTGTAAGACAAGAAATATTCTTTGGACCGAGTATGCCATATCTTACTGGTACAGGTAAGTTTATAATGAGAAATTTAATTAAAATCAAACCTCCCCTCGTGATTACTGAAAACGATGCCGATTTCATATGTGATAAATTTGAGAGTGTTCTAAAAGAAGCACTAAATAATCTAAAATAACTTATTTTTAGTTGTTTTTTAAGTTTTAAGCTGGTTATTAATAATTACTCCTAATTCAGTTCTAAAATCCTTTTTTTCCTTTTCTCACTTATCAGTGTTGTATATATCTAACTTACTTATTCACCGATAAGAAAATATTTAATAATAAATTCGATTATTACGATTATTAACAATTCAAAATTTTATTTATCTAATTTTAATTAAAGGCCTTCAATTGAGATAATATGACAAGTACACGATTAGATGTTATTTCTTTTTCTGAAAGTGAGAGATTAAAGAGTCTATTAAAAAATCCAGAAAAAGATTTACAAGAAATTATTTCATTCCTAAAAAAAAAAGTTGAAAAAACTACAAGCCACCTAAAAGAATCTGAAGAAAGATATAGATCCATGATTGAACAAACCACTGATGCGGTATTTTGTTATGAATATGACCCTCCGATCCCGATTAACTTACCAATTAAAGAACAAGTAAAACTTCTATATAGCTGTGTATTAGTTGAATGTAATATTGTTTGTGCGAGATCCTATGGATACGAGCGAGTGGAAGATGTTATAGGCCGTAAACTCACTGAGCTTTTCGGAACTACATCGGATAGTTTAGATAACCTATTTAATAACTTAATTAAGAGTGATTATCATATTGTTGATGGTATAGGGATTGAAAAGCTCCCAAACGGTGATGAACGTTACTTCCTTAACAACGGTCATGGAGTTATTGAGAATGGTAATCTTCTACGAGTTTGGGGAACATTCCGTGATATAACAGAACGTAGAAAAGCAGAACAAAAATTAAAAGAGTCTGAAGAAAAATTCAGGACTATTAGTGAACAATCTTTGATGGGTATTTGTATTGCACAAGATAACAAAATTAAGTATATCAACAAAGCTTATTCTGATATATTTGGATACACAGTTGAGGAGATGATGAATTGGGAGATGAGGGACGGTATTAATGCTATACATCCTGATGATAGGATTTTTGCGATAGATCAACTAGCCAAAAAGCAGAGAGGAGAAAAGGATGTTGTTGTGAATTATCAATATTGTGGCATCAAAAAATCTGGGGAAATTATATGGGTAGATCAATTTTCGAATTCGATAACATATGAGGGTAAACCCGCAAATTTAGTTATATTAGTAGATATAACAAAGCAAAAAGAAGTAGAAGAAGCATTTCTTAGAGAAAAAAAATTCACTGACACAGCTTTAAATGCACAAAGAGATACGTTTTTCATATTTGAGCCTTCAACTGGTAAAGCAGTAAGATGGAATAATGCTTTCAAGGAATTTTCTGGTTATAGTGATGAAGAGATAAGTAAACTAAAAACTCCTGGATCATATTATAGAGAGGAAGATTTAAATCAATTAGTTGGAGCAACTGAATTAATTGAACAAGGAGGAACTGCAATAAATGAACTTTTTCTGATTACTAAGGAGAAAAATTTGATACCTTTTGAGTATGCTGCCTCAGGAATTTTTACTGATGAGGGAAATCTTAAATATATTGTAGCAATCGGTAGAGACATCACAGAGCGGACAAAAGTTCAAGATATTTTAAAAGAAAATGAACGAGCCCTCAAAGAGGCTCAATCAATAGCTCATTTAGGGCATTTTAAACTCGATACCACAACTTTAGAAGTATCCGGTTCCGATGAACTCTTTAAAATTTTTGAACTCAACCAAGATGAAGCTAATCTTGACGCATTTGCTAATATTGTTCACCCCGACGATAGAGAATATGATTTTTATCATATAAATAGAGGAATGGAGACAGGGGAGAGTTGGAACATAGAGCATCGCTTAATATGCAAGGATGGTACTGAAAAGTGGGTTCATGCAATGGGAGAAGCAACTAGAGATGAAACTGGTAAAATTGTAATGCTGATAGGTACAGTTCAAGATATAACTGATCGCAAGAAAGTAGAGGAGGTTTTATATCATGAACGTGATCTTATACGAACTCTTTTAGATAACCATCCAGATTTCATTTACTTTAAAGACAGCAAAGCTAGATTCCAACATATCAGCAAGCGTTTTTATGATTTTTTTGGGCGAAGTAAGGAGGACATCATTGGTAAAACTGACCTAGAGCTATTTCCAGAAGAGATTGCAAAGCAGACGCATTCTGAGGATCTTAATATTATACAAACAGGGATGCCATTAATTAATAAAGAAGAAAGCAGCGGAGATACATGGGTTTTAACTACAAAACTGCCGTGGTTTGATAAAGAGGGTAATATACAAGGACTTTTTGGAATTTCACGTGATATCACCGCCCTTAAGAAAGCAGAACAGAAAATAAAAGAATCTGAGGAGAAATTCAGAACAATAGCAGAACAATCTTTCATGGGTATTGAAATAGTTCAAGATGGTAAAATTAAATACGTAAATGAAGCTGCATGTAAGATTCTCGAATTCTCAGTTCAAGAAATGAAAGCATGGGAATATGAGGATTTATTCAAATTCGTCTATCCTGAGGACCTACCTATTATTTATGAACTGCAAAAAAAAAGACAAGAAGGGAAAGAACCCCAAATTCAATATTCAGTAAGAGCAATAACAAAATCTGGAAAAATTAAATGGCTTGAGATCTCCTCAAAGATGGTTCTTTACCAAGGAAAAGAAGCAATTTTCGCTATTTTTTATGATATAACTGATAAGAAAAAGGCAGAACAAAAACTTAAAGAATCGGAAGAAAAATTCAGGACAATTACAGAACAATCATTGATGGGCATAGCAATTCTACAGAATGATATATTTGAATATGTAAATCAACAAATAGCAGATTTATTTGGTTATACGATAGAAGAAATGATGTCTTGGGGAAGATTAGGATATGCAAAATTAATACATCCTGACGATAAAGAAATGGCTTTAGAACAGGCCCGAAAAAAACAATTGGGAGAACCAGGAGCTGTCGTTCATTACCAATTCAGAGGAATTACGAAACAGAATCAGATTATATGGGTGGAAATTTATTCAAACGGTATAAATTACAGAGGGAATTTTGCTGATTTAATCACAATGATCGACATTTCCAACATAAAAGAAGCAGAAGAAAAATTACGAGAATCTGAAGAAAAATTCAGAACTATAGCAGAACAGTCTTTAATTGGAATTGGAATTGTACAAGACGACATTATAAAATATTGTAATAAAGGTTTAGCTGATATGTTTGGATATTCTATTGAAGAAATGAAAAATTGGCCTTCTCTTAAATTCCAGATAACGGTCCATCCAGATGATAGAGATTTTGTACTTGAACAAGTGAGGAATAAACAATTAGGATTAGAAGATTACATGAGACAATATCAATTCCGAGGTGTAAAAAAGACAGGAGAAATTATTTGGATAGATAATTTTACGCAATCTATTATGTATGAAGGAAAACCAGCAGATTTAGTTACCTTTGTTGACATTACGAAAACAAAAAAGGCTGAGCAAGAATTAATGAAGTTAGATAAAATGAAAGCTGATTTACTTAGAAGAACTTCTCATGAGTTAAAAACGCCTCTTGTTTCCATCAAAGGGTTCGCAGATCTTTTATTAGAATTACATAGTGATAAATTAGAGGATTTTGTAGTTGATACTATAACAGAGATCAAACAAGGTTGTTCTCGCCTTGAAACTCTAATAGGTGATATATTAAAAACATCTGAACTGGAATTTGGGTCAGTCCGATTACATAAAACTGAAGAAAATTTATCTTTCCTGATTAAATTATGCATTAGTGAATCACGAGGATTTTCAGAATTACGGAAGCATCTAATAATGATGAAGGTAGACAACAACTTAGTAGGATATTTCGAAAAAGAGCAAATCCACCAAGTTATAAGCAATATTTTAAGTAATGCAATAAAATACACTCCTCCATATGGCAGAATTGAAATTGAGTCCAAGCTTACGGGCGATTACATAATAGTTTCTATAAAAGATAATGGTATAGGGCTAACCCAAGAAGAACAAAGTTCTATATTTACTCAATTTGGAAAAATTGAAAGATTTGGTCAAGGCTATGATATAATTTCTGAAGGTTCAGGATTAGGATTATATATTTCAAAAAAAATTATTGAATTGCATGGAGGAAAGATTTGGGTAGAATCAGAAGGAAGAAACAGAGGTGCCAAGTTCTTTTTCTCACTCCCCATAATTAAAAGTTAAAAAGTATTGAAAGTAAATTTAGAATAAAAAAATGTAAAATTTCTCATTTTTTTTGTAAGACTCCAATCTTAGGACACTCGTTCCCAAATTCTTATGACTGTTTTAACCAATTAATCTCAAAAAAGTCAAAACTTATAATTCTTGATGTGTTTTCATAAATAATACTTTTAAAAATAAAGTATTTTTTTAAAAAATTAATATTTTTTTGAGTGAAAAAATTTTGGTAAACGGAACTGTAAAATGGTTTAATAGCCGAAAAGGCTTCGGATTTATAAGCACTGAAGAAGGTACTGATGTCTTTGTTCATTATACAGCTTTAAGCGGAAGAGATGACGAATATAAGACATTAAATGAAAATGACAAAGTTGAGTTTGAAATAACTGAAGGTCAAAAAGGACCTCAAGCGAGTAATGTAGTTATTACTGAGAAAGCTCCTCCTAACCCATATAATAGAGGCGGCAGAAGGGATTTCCGCTTTTAAGATAAAGAAATTTATAAATCTACAATTGGAATAATGTATTTTAAGAAGTAAATAATAATTTGTAAAAACTTCTTTTTACGAGTGTTATCGAACCTTATCTTTTTTTTTATTTTATTATTAATTGAATATTATCGATAGTCGTGTTACTTATTCTTTCTTCTCCTTTCCAGGAGTTCTGAAATTGATCTCCCCCTTAATAATATGTTAACTCTATAGCCAATTTCATCAAATACAACAGATAAATGCGTAGTAGAGGTTGTTCCTGAGGAAAATTTATACCGGCTTTTTATTAAATTTTTATTAGTTAATTATCAAAAACTTTTTGAATTTAAAAAAGGTCAAGATGTGAAAAAACCTTTTAAGTAGTTGCAATGAATAAATAAATAGAACTTAAATTATTGATTATAAATTTAACAAAAAATGTGAATATACAAAATGAAGAAAAAGAGCTATATATTTCTATTTTTTATAATTTTAACCTCAATAATATTTCCTAGAAACACTATTGGAGCAGTAAAAACTTCGGCGACACAAAAAGTAATTTTAAAATTTGGAATGATTGGAACGGCAGGAAATTGGGATCCTGCTATATATCAAAGTAGTAGCATTAATTTCTATACACCGAATTGTCTTGAATCATTAGTAGGTGCCAACGATGCTGGAAATATAACTCCCGTTCTTGCAACAAATTGGACAGTTCACACTCGACCTGATGAAGGAGGTCATTATAATGGTGAAGCTGCTATTACATTTGAACTTCGAAAAAATGTTACTTTTCACGATGGATCCGATTGGAACGCGACAGTAGCAAAATGGAACCTGGATCGTAACTGGAGGCTTTCAGCTGACTTTTATGGAAACACTCCCGCTGGTGGTTGGATGGACGGTAGTTGGTTTGATGTCACAGAATTTCAGTACAACTTTACTGCTAACTGGAATCTAACATGGGCACTTAATGATCCCTGGGTCTCGATTAACCCAAACACAGCAGGTAAAGCCCCCCTTATTAACAGAACTATAATTTTAGAAGATTTACCTTCAGGAGGGAGAATTAAAGTGTACTTTAATGGATGGAATGATACCATGCTGGCAAGATTCACTGGAGCTGCGGCGGGTTCAAACATGATCTCGATGGAAGCATATGAAACTGATGAGCCGATTGAAGGATACGAAGATCCCGCATATTATTCTGGTTCTACATTAATATTGAAAGATATGATTGGAACTGGACCCTATATCTTCCAAGGACATACTGAAACGGGCTCGCCAGCGGGAGGAAAATTGATCGTTAACGAAAATTGGTGGAATTACTCGAACTATTCTCCTGGGGTTGATGAAGTTCATCTAATTGACTATACTGATCTTTCAACAAGGGATACTGCATTAATTACTGGTGATATAGATTTTGTCATGGATACCCCTCAACAACCTCTTGATGTCGCCTCTGTTTTAAGTGATCCAAAGCTTAAATACCAAGAAAGGGACCTTGAGGATGATATTATAGGGGTTACCATGCTACATACTAACACCTATGGAGGGGGGATTAGTCGTACGATCAGGAAAGCATTATCTTATGCATTCGATTATGATTCTTTTCTTACAACGGTATGGAATGGTAGGGCTCTAAGAGCTGGAGGAGTTTTAAGCACATTATGTGCTTACTATAATGCAAGTATCCCTCAAGCCTATCATAATCTTACAATCGCAAGACAAGTACTCGTAGATGAGGGTTTAGCAGGAATAAAGAATCTGGGCATGACTAATACTACAGAAGAATGGAGAGCTTGGCGGATTCAGGAGATCCTATAGCTGAAGTATCCATCGTATATAACGTGGGTGATGAAACATTTGGAACGTTGCAATCGGCTCTTAGGGATATTGGTTGTGAAGCAAGCGGAAGTTCAACTTCAACTCTTTGGTTAAACTATGTATCGACAGGGCTTATCGTGTTTCAAGATGCATTCCCCTTTATATGGCCTAACAATTGGTGGGATCCTTACCCCTTTTTACGGGCATATTTTGATACAGATTCGGCATATCATATTGTTGCTGGAAGTGGGTTGTTTGATCCCCTCCTTGATGAATATATTACACAGATTTATTTCGGGAATGAAACAGTAAAGCAACATTATTATAACTTATTTGCTGATCGAATACAGAATTACCACTATCCTTGGCTATTTATAGGTCAATATATCTCAGGTTGGGCAGCTGGTATCGAATGGAATGTAACCTATTATAATTTCCAGCCCTACTATGCTGGCTTCGAATTTAGCGGAGAACTTTCAGTATATCAACCTATTCCAGGTTATCCTGTTTTTCCAATTATACTGTGCTCTTTTGTTACTGTCACTTTTGTGGTGTTAACTCTGAGAAAGAAGAAATCAACATAAATAAATTTTTTTTTTTTTTTTTAGCATTTTAAAGTTTGGGGATTGAAAATATGGCTCGTAAAGCTCAAAATATGGTAAAATATATATTCAAGAGAATCGTTTATTTTTTCCCTACTTTAATCCTTGTTTTACTATTTATCTGGTTTATTGGTCGTTTTCTACTAATAGATCCTGTTTTAGCTAAAATGGGGGGTTTGTTTAATCCCGATATTATTGAAGCTGAAAAAGAAAGACTTGGGTATTATGATCCACTGTATCTACAAATTGGTAAGTATCTATTGAGTTTTTTTACGGGTGATTGGGGAAAATCGTATATCTTGCTTAATGGAAGACCAATTTTGGATATTATAGCCGAAATTTTTCCCAAAACTATCGAACTTGTTATTTTCCCTATTGTTATAGTACCCTTTATTGCTGTTAAGCTAGGGATTGTTTCTACAAAACATAAAGATAAACCTAAGGATACATTTGTTCGAGGTTTTGCAATCTTAGGAACGGCATTTCCTGTTTTTTGGATTGCAATCCTACTTCAAATATTTGTTGGAAGAATTGTAGAGGATTTTACTTATGGAATGCTAGATCTTTCTGTTTTGGGACCTAATTCTTCAGGACTTAATTATCCTGCTCCTTCCGGATCATTTCGAACAGGATTCCGAATAATTGATAGTTTATTATACAATGATCAAGTGTATTTGCAAGACACTCTTTTGCATTTGATACTTCCTACAATTTGTATTACAATCGTTTCTTTAGCAAGTATAACACGGCAAACTAGAGCGAGTATGCTAGAAGTTATGGAGCAAGATTATATTAGAACAGCTCGAGCTAAAGGAGTTGAAGAACAAGTTGTTTTAAATAAACATGCACTTAGAAACGCCCTGATTCCAACAAGTAATTTAATTATTGGAGGAATTGCGGCAAGCTTAACAGGTTCCCTCTTACTAGAGATTGCTTTTAACTATACAGGTATGGGATATTGGATGATACAAGCGATTTATGTTAACGATTATCTCCTGATAAGTGGATTATTGGTATTCTCATCAATTATAATTCTTTCAGGAATACTAATTGCCGATGTCATGTATACAGTAATCGATCCCAGAATAATATATACTTAATGATTATCAAAGTGGTTATATATGTCTCAAATATCTATAAAAAGATCAAGAAATAAAGATTTAACATCAAATCATACAGGAAAAGTAACACGATGGATAAAATTTTTTTTAATTCCTGGTTGGCGGGATCCTGAGTTTTCAAGAGAGGAATATGAGATTGCAAAAGTAAAATCAAAAAGACGATTTTTCAGGCGTCTTATTACTCCATTAACGATTACAGGTCTTGTAATATTATTTATCATTACTTTCATAGCGATTTTTGCTTCTTGGCTTACACCATACCAATTACATGAAATTACGTTTCCCTTTTTAGCCGGGCATGAATTTAGATCTCCATCACATGATCATCCGTTAGGTACTACTAAAAACGGTTATGATATCTTAGCAAGATTAATTTGGGGATCTAGGACAACACTAACATTAAGTATTACGACAATAATAATCGCTGCTGCCGGAGGAGTAGTAATCGGAATAATAAGCGCCTACTTTGGGGGAAGAGTTGATTCGGTGATAATGCGAATAAGTGATGTGATACTAGTGTTTCCAACTTTGATAATAGTCATATTATTAGTTGATGTTTTGGGTAATAATTTGCAAAATATATTATTTATATTTGGAGTCTTTGGGATTCCCGGTTACGCCAGATTTATGCGTTCTACTGTACTCCAAATAAAGCAGAACGTTTATATTGAAGCAGCAGTAGCCGGAGGTGCTCAAAAATTCAAAATTATGTTTCGGCATATTTTTCCAAATGCAATATCACCTTTAATAGTATCTTTCTTTGGTGCGATAGGGGCAGCGATCTTAGGATTTGCGGGATTAGCTTTTTTAGGTTTAGGTGATCAAACTGTTGCAGATTGGGGGACAGATATTAATTATGCTAGAGATAATCCTTCCGGACTCTGGGTGTCTCTATGGCCAGGTATTTTTATAGGTATAACAGTTCTTGGTTTTATGTTAGTAGGTGATGGATTACGAGATGCTTTAGATCCGCGTTTGAAAAGGAGAATTTGAGGTGGTAATAATTATCTATATTATTCTCCAAACTTGGATTGGAATAAATTATGGGATGATCCTAATTGAAACCGCAATAGGGAGTATCATTTTAGTTTTAATTTTTAATTTAATAAATAATGCACTTCCAAAAGTGAAACAAATTAATAGAGTTGAAAATGTTAGATCTCTCATCGTGAGTTCATTAATAGCTTTTGGAATAATATTACTTTTTCGATATATTTTTGGAATTTACCGGTTCATTGATTATGATCATTGGCTTGTACCTTTTTACTTTGGCTTAATGGCTTCTATTTTTTATCCATCATACAGATTTTTTTTAGTAAGATTTGGCATAACAGATTTAAGCAGGAATCTTACGAGAATTTTCAATATTGTACTTGGAATAATCTGGATTGTTGCATTAGTTTTTCTTTCGATTATCTTATTAAATATCGAAATGACTTCTAATCCTTTATATGACACATTCTTACTTGGTTTTGAATGGGCTTTTTTTGTTATTATTTTTGATCTAATTCTTACATACCTAATAAACAAGTTTATACCAATTGATAAGAGAATTCAACAGGAAGTTCTCAAAAAAGGAATGATATTAGGAAGTATTATTGCATTTGGAATATGGGCTATTCAGTTAATTGTTGTTGAGTTATATTTGAAAAGATTAACTATAGTTTCTGTAGAGCAAGATATTAGAATTTTAATTTTAGTAGTATCGGGAATTTATACCATCTCTTTTTTAGTTTTGTTAAAAATAAAATTCTTACCTGAAGCAGTAGAGAAAAGTAACCGTAAAATCGATATTGCTCTGAAAAAGATGGATACTAATAAAGATGATAAATTTAAAGAAGGTGGAAATAATGTCATTTTGGATGTCCAAGACCTTACAACTTATTTTTATACTGAAGAAGGAATAGTAAAAGCAGTAGAAACTATTTCATTTAAGGTTTTTGAAGGGGAGGTTCTTGGCTTGGTTGGAGAAACTGGCTGTGGAAAATCAGTTACTGCACTATCTATATTACAATTAATACCACCACCTGGAAAAATTGAAAGTGGTAGGATTCTATTCAACAATGAGAATTTACTTGATAAATCTCAGTCAGAAATGGTGAAATATCGTGGAAAAGATATTACCATGATTTTTCAAGATCCCCTTAATTCTTTAAATCCAGTATATAAAGTAGGGGATCAAATCTCCGAAGTCTTTTTGTTACATATGGAAGATCAGTTATTAATTGAAGCCTCTAAATATACTGACAAGAGTATTTATAGTGTTGCACGAGAATGGACTAACCAATTGTTAAAAAATTTAAACATTCCTAGCCCAGAACTAATTTTTGATAGGTATCCTCATGAATTAAGTGGAGGTATGCGACAAAGGGTTCAAATTGCAATAGGACTTGCTTGTGGTCCTAAGTTATTAATAGCAGATGAGCCAACTACTGCTTTAGATGTTACAATCCAAAATCAAATTCTTAAGTTAATGAAAGAGCTAAAGGAAAGATATAATATTTCGATCTTATTTATAACTCACGATCTTGGGATAATATCAAAAATGTGTGATCGAGTAGCCGTAATGTATAGTGGTTTTATTGTTGAATATGGTGCAAATAAAGAACTGTTTCGAAATCCTAAGCATCCTTATACTCACAGTCTTATTGCTTCAGTACCTATTGTGGGAAAAAAGAGAGAAGAACTTGAAGTAATTCCTGGTATGGTTCCTAATTTAATATATCCTCCTTTAGGATGCCGGTTTCATCCCCGTTGCAAGTATCGCTTTAAACCATGTGATTCTGAGATACCAAAAAATATTGAAATTAAAGAAAATTATTTTGTAGCCTGTCATCTTTTTGATCCCAGATATAAAAATTTAGCTGAGGATTCTATAAAGAAAGTAGAGGCCCTAGAAACAAATGAAGAAGTAGGAGGTGAAGTATGATGATTTATCAAATTAATAACAATGAAACAGTTGCTTCTGTATTTATGTTTTCTCTTTCCTTAATTATTATAATTGGTGTAACTCTCTTTTTTGTGTACTGGGGGGATAGAATTCAGCTTATAAGAAGAAAAAAATGGTTGGCTTTAATTAGTATAATCCCGGGGATAATAACCTCAACTATTTTCTTTTTAAACCAATTTACAGAGTACTACGCCAATTTTGCTCTGAATATAATATTACCTTTAGCTTTTTCAATCATTTTAGCTTTTATATTAAAACTAATCGCATTTAATACTATATCTTATCAGGGAATCAGGGAATTATCTGTTTTTGAAAAAGGGGCTAACTTATTGCTCGTTAAAAATCTAGTTGTTCATTACCCTTTTTACAAGGGATTAATTAAGAGACAAGTTGGTGCTGTTAAAGCCGTTAATGGTATTACATTTGATATAAAATCAGGCGAAACATTTGGCTTAGTAGGAGAAAGTGGTTGCGGAAAAACGACTGTTGCTAAAGCTCTTTTAGGATTAATAGAAAAAATGGATGGAGAAATATATTTTCATCAAAAACTTATTCCACAAGAATATCCTAGCTATTTACGCCGGAATATCCAAATAGTCTTCCAGGATCCTGACGCTTCTTTGAATCCAAGAATGAAAGTTATAGATATTATAGCAGAACCTCTAAAGAATTTAATGGGTATGACCAAAAAAGACGAGATCAGAAAGATTGTATTGAAATTAATGGAAGAAGTATCTTTAAAAAGAGAACATTTAGATCGATATCCACATGAATTCTCAGGAGGACAAAAGCAAAGAATCGTAATAGCTAGAGCATTATCATGTAATCCAGAATTAATAATATTAGATGAACCTACATCCGCTCTTGATGTATCTGTTCAGGCACAAATTCTTAATTTATTAAAACATCTTCAAAAAACTTATGGATATGGTTTCCTTTTTATAACGCATAATTTAGCAGTTGTAAATCATATTGCTGATCGAGTAGGAGTTATGTATCTTGGAAAATTTGTAGAAAGTGGAGATACAAATCAAATTTTTGAGAATCCGACCCATCCATACACCAAAGCTCTTTTAGCATCACGTACTGAAATAGATCCTGATAATCAAGAGATTAGTTATGTCATTGAAGGTGAAGTTCCAAGTCCATTATTCCCCCCTTTGGGCTGCTCATTTAATCCTCGGTGTTCTTCTGATGCTAGAACCTCGAACTGTGAAATTAATTTTCCTAATAAAGTTGAGGTTGAGAAAGGACATTTTATTTGGTGCGTGAAACACTAAGGCGGAATATTTTTTCTATATTCTACATATTCACAAACTTTCGCAAGGGCATTTACGGGTCTATCCCAAAATTTATAAAGTATAGCTCCATTTTTTTCTGAGTTTTTTAGACCACGGGCTATTAAAGTCCATTGGATTGACATAAAGTATAGATGATTGGAATTCTAAATAATTATTATCTTTAAAAAAGTATTTTAAAAAGTTTTAATTTGATTTTTCATGGTTAAAATATTTGAAGATGTAAGGATACTTGATTGTTCTCAATTTATTTCTGGTCCGTGGACATCAACTTTTTTTGCCGATCAGGGTGCTGAAGTTATTAAGGTAGAAATCTGAAATCAATTCGCTTTCAATACTACAACCCCCACCCTTTGGAGAAGCATTCCGATCATTTGTTCTTTAGGAGTAATTCTTTAACTAGAGATGAAGCAATAGAACAATTAAAAGCAGTACGAATCCCGTGTGGAAAGACTTATACTTTGGAAGAAGTACATTCTCACCCAAATCTGAAAGCAAGGGGAATGTTGGTTGACCACTTTGATTTCTCTAAATGGGGTGTTGAAAAAGCAACAATTCCAAATAAGTTGATACATTTTTCCGAAACTAAAGGCTCAGTAGAAGCTCCAGGACCCGAATTTGGGGAAAACAATGAAGAAATATTTTGTGACCTCCTTGGATATAGTGAAGATGAGATGAAAGAATGGAAAAAAAACAAAATAATATAAAGTGATAATAAAATTACAAGTTCAGAAATTTCTTAGCATTCTAATCCTTCCAGATAATCTTTCTCTTTTTGCATGTGTATCTTTTGTAAGTGTCGTTTTTGCGCTTGCCATTCTTCCCCCTCAAGAGGGTTAAAATATAATGCTATAACAGCAATAATGATGCATATAATAGGTACGATCGTTAACGCAATTAAAACTCCCGTGGCGACAGTCGCTGGTTGATCTGAAACCTTAACGCCTTGTTGATATCCGAATAGTCCAATTACTCCTAATAATAAAGAGTGAGCAATTGAAACTGCGGGTTTGGTGATTAGAGCGTTTACTCCTGAATACGTGGTTTCCCTTCTCTTACCTGTTCGAATCTCGTCGTTATCTATAGCCTCTCCCATGAGTGGCGATTGATTCACCATAAACATTAGTAAACCCAAACCGATGAAGGCTATCCCAAGTGAACCAATTTCAAACGGAATTTTTGAGTTCAATGCCAATCCAATGAAAAATATCATGACATAACCAATCAATGCTATTAAACCTCCTAAGATCATCACTTTCTTGAGGCCCCACGTTCCAATCTTGCTATTCGCCCAAATTCCTAGCACTATTAAAATAATTAGAGCGGGGATAAAAAAGAAAATTGTAAGTTCGCTAAATACAAAAACGTAATCAAACAAGTAGATAAATCCGTTGAATAGCATCTCAGTCATGATAGTCATGAAAAAAATAGCGACTTCTATTATCAAAAATGGTTTATTTTTTAGCGTTTCAGTGATGCTCTCAACAAATCCAAAAGCTTCTTCTTTTTGCGTGTAGAGCCTTTCTTTAATTAGATAACTGCTATAAAATATTAGCAGGCCAGAAATAATACCAAATATTGTAACAACGATTTGAAATAAGAGTTGATTTGGATTATCACCCGATAAAAACACAGGCTCTATAATCCAACGAGATATCATTCCAATGGTTCCAAAAGCTACAGTAAATAAGGTAATATTAGTTCTTTCCTTGGCAGTAACTGCCATTTCAGCGGGCAAACTAAATGTAATTAAGCCTATCATGCTGAAAAACGTGTCAAATATAAACAACATCAATAAATGATTGAAAAAAAGACCAAACTCTCCTTGCATAAATGGAAACCATACCAAAATGAACGATAAAGTGTATGGGATGGCACCAAACCGTAAATATGGGATTCTTCGACCCCATCTTGTTTTAGTTCTTTCTTCAAGGATGCCGATGATGGGATCGTTTATCATGTTCCATACTATGAAGAATAACCAAGATAAAGCTAAGAGAGATGGATTTGCACCGTATACTTTAAGGTAATACACATCTATCGTTCCTAATCCAATTGCGGACATAAATGAACTTCCCATATTAGCAAAACCAACACCAAATTTCGATTTAAGGGGAACATGTTCCTCAAATTCGACCTGTTTTGAGCTCCCTTCTACATTCATATTCTTTTTCATTTAAGCATACCTCATTTTTTATATAATAAATATGCTTTTACAATTTTGATTACTTGATTTAAATTTTAGCAAATATCCTCAAAATTATAATTTTTCCCTTTAGTATCGATTATCAAAGGAACTTATTTCTTTTCCTTTCTTATCTAGTTTTTCTTTATGGTTTAAAATATATGAATTTTAATATTTATAAAGATTATTTAACTTACCACCATTCAAGGTATATCAAAATGGGTAATGATGAAAAAGAAAATTTCATTGAAAAGATGAATAAGTCATTCGCAGATTTCGTAGGAAGTGTTTTTGGAGAATCTGGAAAAGATTTTATTGAGGAGACCACTGAAAAAGTAAAAGATTTCAGTAGTGGGGCTATTAAGAAATTTATGGAATTTAGTGATGACGTAATTGAAAAACTCAATTTAGGAGAAAATGAGCAAGTAATAAAAGCAAGGGATAGCGTTGAAGATTTACTTAAACAATCAGGTCTTTTGAAAGAAGACGAGGAAGAAGAAGAATTCTAAATTAGAGGATGTTAGCTAAAATTTAAATCAAATCTATTTCTTTATTTATTTTAAACTTTATACAGAATTGATTATACTAAATTATGGTATATATTCCGATTAATTTCACTTAATTTTTTTATTGGTAAATTTTTTTCTAAAATTAATTACAATATAATTTCAGAGCTTAAAAAACTTGTTCTTGATTATTCTTTAAATTAATAATAGCCAAAATTATTAAAAGATAGCAAAATAAATGCGATTTAGGGTTTAAAAAGAATGAAATAAAGTTAAAAATTTTCAAAGTTATGGAATTTGGAAAAGGATATTGCGCTAAAGTTGATGATCGCTTCAGTATTCATATTGCTGAAGATACTGAAGAGGAAATAGAAGCTATCATTAATTTAAATATGGAAATTCATCAAGATGAGATATTAGGAACTTTTATTCGTCAGGTTTTTTTAGGGTATCCCCGAAAGAGTGAGACTTTATGGTTATATATCAAAGACAATAAAGAAAATAAGCTGGTTTCTTCTATCTGTTTAGCTCCGTTAGAATGGCAAATTGAAGACATTATATTACCCGTATGTGAAATGGAGTTTGTTGGAACTCTTGAACAATATAGGGGAAAAGGTTTTATAAAAATTTTAAACGAGCTTTATGAAAATATAATGAACCAAAATAGCTATATTCTTTCAGTTATTACAGGGATACCATATTTCTACCGTACTTTAGGTTATGAATATGTATCATCTCTCGATGACAGAATAACGATACCAGCTTCAAAGATCCCCGAAAAGAAATATGAAAGTATAAACATTAGAAAAGCTAATTCTAACGATATTCCCTTTATTGAATCAAAATATACTCAATTCCATAGGAACTTCTACATCTTTAATAGATTCGATCCGGAATGTTTTAAGTTTAAATATTTAAAGGATCAATTTAACTCAGAAGTCCGATCCACTTATATTTTTGATAAGGCTGGTGTGCCTAAAAATTACTTTTCTTTTGGATTGAGTTATGATAATCGAAATTATGAGATTTATAGTCCAGACTTAAACAAAAGAGAAATGATCACATTACTTCAATTCATTAAAACTATGGGAAACTATAATGAAAACGATATCATCACTCTTAGTATCAGTGAACATTCACCAGTGTTTAGATATATCATATCTTTAGGAGGGACACCTGTTTCAACATATGGGTGGCAAGTAAAAATTCCAAATTTGGAAAAATTTTTTAATTTAATAAAGAAAATAATTGAAAATAGAGTAAAACATTCTGAATTTAAAGGACTAACCAAAGTTATAAGAATTAGTAATTATATTGATACTATCGAATTAGATTTTGATAATGGAAAAATCAAGAATATTGAAATCGAAAAAGAGTATCAGAACCCTAAAATTACAGATCTTAGCATTCCAGGAGCTCTTTTATTTAAACTATTACTGGGAGACAGAAATACTGATGAAATTAATTACATCATCAAGGATGCTCTAGTAAACATTTCATCAAAATTGTTGATTGAAATCATGTTTCCAAAAAAGGCAAGTTTGTTTGGCTCATATCTTTAGATTAAATAAAGATTAAAAAAAGTTGTTAAATAACCTTTGCATTTTTTAAAAATGATTTAACTTCTTCCTTTGTGGCATTGAATAATTCTCCAATGACCATTAAAGAGGTTGCCTCATCCATACCTAAACCAGTATAATCTTGTTTCTTTATTCTAACTTCCCTGCATTTTTCAGGAAACTTTTCACTTCTTCTGTAGTGGCATTGAATAGTTCTCCAATGACCATTAAAGAGGTTGCCTCATCCATTCCAAGCCCGGTGTAATCTGCATATAAAGAGATCCACGTCTCCTTTTGTGTATATTTTTCTTGATGTTCTTTTTGTATATGCTGCCAGTATGGATGGTGGAGAGCTATTCCGCAATAAGGACAAAAACGAGATTCTTCTTCTTCAGACATCTTAATTAACCCTAAATTTATTGAAATTTTAATTTTTTTTTTAATGAATAATTGTAATATACTAACCCTAATATAAATAATTTTTAATTTCGATAAGGTTATTAATTAACCATTTTATAATTTTTGATATTTCCTTTATAAACGAAATTTGAATTTTCTTCTTTTTTGTATGAAATGTAAAAAGAGTATTAAACAAATCTAAATATTAATTATTATTTTAAGCGATATTTTATGCATAATCTATAACTTCTAATAATTTCAATAAAATAAGAATGTGTGAAAAACCAATGTCAAGAAGAGATATTGCGTGGTATGAGAATGACACTCTTAAAGATATGTATATCAAAGCAAGTTCCAATGCTTTTAGGGGTTACCATTCACCTATTGTAAGTCCAAAAACTACTTTTGTTGGAACTAATAGTTTAAATGATTTTATTAATCACCTCTCTGCCTATTTATCTGATGATGATAGGCGTGTTTTAATTGTGGTTGATAAGGATTTACACAAGTTTGGGGAAAGAGTTGCTAACAGGTTGAGTAAACGTAATATAGATAGTAAATTTTATGATAATGTTCTTCCTGACGTTCCTAAGTATACAGTAAATGAAGGGGCTAAAATTTGTGAAGAATACGATCCGAAAGTAATTCTGGCTGTTGGAGGAGGATCTGCTATGGATACAGCAAAATTAATTCTACTATTTTATGAAAAACCAGAAATTAATATCAACAATATGAGTGCTCCCTACTACGCCGGTCTCCGGAAAAGGGTTAAAATATTAGCAGCTATACCTACAACATCTGGAACTGGGGCAGAAACTACATTTATAGCCGTTGTAACAGACACAGATAGAGATCCACCGAAGAAGACGGAGGTTGTATTATATGAATTTTGTCCAGATTTTGTAATTCTTCATCCCGATTTTGTAAAGACTATGCCCCCTAATTTAACCACAGGAACGGGTATAGACGCACTTGCTCATTCAATGGGTTCTTATATGCTTACAATGAGTACATTATTTACAGATATGCATAACTTGAAAGCAATTGAGCTGATTTTAAAATATTTACCTCGTTCTGTTAAAAGAGGAAACGATATGGAAGCCCGTGAAAAAATGCAAATAGCAGCTTACATCGCAGGTATAGGTTTTGGGAACATATCTGGTGGCATCGAACATTCATTAGGTCATTCGTTTGGAGCTCTATTCCACGTTCATCATGGGATATGTGTAGGATTATTTTTATGTGCATCTATTGCTTTTCAAGCAAAAGTCACTAACAGATTCTTTGATCTTACGAAGCTATTTGGAAATAAAATTCAGGATCGAGGTAGAGCCGAAATATTGAGAGATTTACTCGTTAGTTTAAGGAATTTCATGGTCGAGGTAAATTGTCCTTTATCAATCCAAGAGCTTGATAATCCCAACATCTCAAAGGAAGAATATATAAAACAAATAGATCAAATGGTTGATTTCGCTTTTAATGATTATTGCACATTATCCTCTACTCGTAGAATTAATCCCCCACAATATAGAAAGATATTAGAAATAGCATATGAAAATAAATTAGAAGATCTAATGGATTTATTTTATAAATAGGAGGAAAAGAATATGGATAAACTATATGGATATAATGGTAAAATAGCGTATATTGATTTAAGTTCTTTAGACGTAGAAGTAAAGAATCTCGATCCGAAAATTGCTGAGGATTATTTAGGAGGAGCTGGGCTTTCAGCTAAGCTTACATATGATTTACTTACTGAAGATGATTATCAAGCCTTGCAAAAAGACCCATGGTTAAGTAAAAACCCATTGATTTTTGCAACAGGGCCTTTAACAGGAACTGCTACACCTTCTAGTAGTAGATATTGTGTTACAGGGATTTCACCTCTTACAGGGATTTGGGGTGAAGCAACTTCAGGAGGTTTTTTTCCGATTGCATTAAAGAGAAGTGGATTTGATGCAATAGTAATCACGGGTGAAAGTGAACAGCCTAAATTCATTCAAATTAATAATGGAGAAATCGAAATTAAAGATGCTACACATATTTGGGGAAAAAATACACGGGAAACAATAACGTCAATTAGAGAGATTCTAGATGATGATAAACTAAGGATTGCTTGTATTGGAAAAGCAGGTGAAAATTTAGTAAAGTATGCTGCAATAATTAATGATGAGGGAAGAGCCGCAGGTAGGTGTGGATTGGGGGCACTTATGGGTAAAAAGAAATTAAAAGCTATTGCGATCAAAGGAAGCCAAACAATCGAATATTTCGATAAGGAGGAATTACGAAATCAAGGAAAAACTACATCAGAAAATGTAATGATCCCTTTTGTAACAAATATGTTTTCTCACTATGGAACTTTAATATACACTGATATGGGTATGGTTATAGGAGATATTCCAGCAAACTATTTTACTAACACGGAATTTATAGCAGAGGATCTAACAGGGCGAGCATTAAAAGAGCAATATGTGGTTTTAAAGTATGCCTGTGCAGGATGTGTTATTGGTTGTGGGAGAAAAACTCTCGTAGAAATCGATGGGATTGAGACTGAAGTGGATGGTCCCGAATACGAAACAACTGCTGCTTATGGTCCAATGTGTGGCATCCTTAATTTTAAACCAATAATCAAAGCACACCATACATGTAATCTTGAAGGGCTAGATACAATTTCTAGTGGAGTATCAATCTCATTTTTAATATATTTAGTCGAGAATAACATTGCTAAGGATGAAATTAATAAATATCTAAATGAAATCAATCTTGAAGAAATTCGATGGGGAAATGAGAAAATTGTTCTGAAATTATTAGACCAAATTATTAGGAGAGAAGGAATTGGGAACATATTAGCTGAGGGAGTAAAAATAATGGCTGAAAAGTTGGGTGTTGATCCCGAATTAGCTGCTCATGTTAAAGGTTTAGAAATACCAATGCATGATCCACGTGCATATCTTGGGCAAGCTCTTTCTTATATGACAAGTTGTACAGGAGCAAACCATAATAAGGGTGATTTCTATAATATTGATGGTGATGCCGCTTCATTCCAAAAAATTAGAAAAAAAGATAGATTTACAGTAAATAAAAGAGAAAAAGCTATAATGTTTTACCAAGATTTAACAAATATTTACGATTCTGCTGTAATTTGTAATTTCACTCATCTTAATGACACAGCTTTAGCAAGGTTATTAAAAGCATCTACTGGAATTCAATCTTTAGGAAGTAGTGGAAATTTGTTCAAAATAGGAGAACGTGCTTCGAATCTAAAAAGACTAATCTCTTGTAAACTAGGGTGCAAACGAGAAGATGATTATTTACCAAAGATTGTATCAACAGCTTTAGAAAGTGGAGGTTCAGCTGGAATTGCTGTTGATTTAGAAGAAAACTTAAAAGTCTATTATGAAAAACGTGGTTGGGACTGGGAGACAGGATGGCCTACTAAAGAAAAATTAGAAAAACTTGGAATTTTATAATTATTTTATTTATTTTATTTTATTAATATAATTTAAAAGCACCTTAAAATCAAGCTTTAAACTAACTCTTAATTCACTCATATAAGGGTTATAAAGAATTTGTCTAAAATTAAATATGAGAACTCTTTTTAATTTCTATAGGCAATGAATTATTTTTTTTGATTTAATTTGAAGGAAGTTTATGAAATAGGTCTTGTTTTCCGGGGATTTGTCCTTGTCACATGTACGTTAAAAGAGTTACCAAATCTGGCAAAAAGCGGGATAAACCAGGATCTTAGGGGAGCATTCATCTCAGCAATAAATGCATTTACTGAAACCGCTTTCAATAAAACTTCTCTTGAATATTTAGAGTCAGGAAATATTCTATTTATTTTTAAATTAGATGAAATTCAATCTGAAGATAATAATGTTAAAGAAACCATAATTTTATACGGTTTAGTAGATAAGTCAAAAAAGAAATCAGATAAACTTGTAAAGAAGTTCTTTGGAAAAGTAGAACCTATGCTGCAACTGTTCATTCAGAGATTTAATGGGGTAAATTTCTCAGAATTAAATCAATTTGAGCCATTTGAAGAGGTTATTCGAAAATTTTTGACGAAAAAAGATTATACCTTAGCCTAAACTCCATCCTTTTGGAGCCGCTCGCGAATACTTGATTTTTCCTTGTACTTTAAGGATATTAATAGTTTTTTCAACTTCTTTCTGACCGAAACCTTTTGCCTTAATATCATTAACAAAAAGAGCCTTAGTTGCTACGATTTTCTTTTGAGTTAAGTATTCTACTATAATATCTTCCATCGAACCACCTACACTAATTTTTTCTTCTGGTTCTGCTTCTTTGGGTTCGCTTGCGAGAGCTGCGTGTAATTTTTCTTTATCAGTCTTGACAGATTCTTCTATTACCATGGCTTGTGCTACGATTTTTGGCTTTTCCTCAGTCTTAGTCTCTATTTTAACCTTTTCAGGAATTTCTTTCAGAACTTCTTCTTCTCCGGGAGCACTCCATACAGGGTAAGTAACTTTTTCATAAATAACTGACTTTTGTGTCTTTAAAACTTCTAACTCATCTCGTACTTCATCTGGAGTATAACCTAGCTCTTTTAATTCCTTAGCTAAATCTGTTAATACTCCCTTTTTCTGCAAAATATTGAAAATGTGTTCTCTTATGTTAGTAGGGACAGGTTCTATTTTAGTTAACTCCTCAAGTAGTTGTTCCTCTTTGTCAGTTCCTATCTCAGGTAACGTTATTTGTTCAGGAATCTCAAGTGTTTCTTTTTGGCCCCATTCAAAATCAGAAACATTTCTAATAGTACGATCATAACCGCCGAAAATTATATTTAATGAATTCCCATAACTCTCAGAACAGGAACATACATTTTTAATAGATGCTGATACTTTGGTCTTCCATTTTAATTCAAAATCATAAGCATTTAAAGTAGGGTTATGGAAGACTTTTAGATTACCATCTGCACACCCTGCTACTATTTCTTTAGCATTATCTCCATCTACATCTTCAATTAATAATGAAATTGGACGTCCTTCTTCGGTGTTGATCTCATTCATAATTTCTCCTTCGCTATTCAGAATTTTTATAATCGCATCATCAGTACTTAAAATAATTTCATTAAACCCATCGTTTGATACATCCCCAACCTTAATATCATTAATCTGCGCATTAAAATTATGTTGCCATATAATATCTGGCATTTGATCTCCATATTGTATTAATTGAACTAAACCATTTTTGGTTCCAACTAATAATCCATATATAGGGATTTTATTATCTCGCAATTTTATAATACCTAAACAGCAGGCAGTAACCCATGAATCATAATAAAGAATATATTTTGGTTCCTTAGCTTTAATATCATCAAAAATTTTAAGAGTTTTATCCTCACTTCCAAAAATAAGCTCATTATTACCATTTCGAGTGAAATCACCTGCAGTACAGCAATCTATCTTCTTAGAGGACCTATATCGCATTACCCCTACTAGCTTTTTCTTTTCGATATTCAATTTTAAGACCATGAAATTACCATCACCAGCTCCGACCAAGATCTCATCACAGCCATCTCCATCAAGATCAATAGGATAACTACACCGAACCCATCCATCAAAAACCCTATCATCAATGATATTATTTTTTTCATCCATAAGATAGAGTGTTTTATCATGCCCTCCAAATACGTAATAATTGGTATCATTACATTTTAGAATAGAACAAGTTAACACCGCATCGGGGCATTCAAACGTCCAATTCAGCTGATAGCGTTTCCTTAACATGATTTCTAAAGATTCCCTTTCAATTATAGATATTATTAGTAATAGTTAAAATAAATGTTCTTGCTCATTCTTTTAATAATTTATCTTACAATTATTAAACAATTATTATAAATAAAAAATAAAAAAAAATTAAAAATAAAGTATTAAATTAAAAAGCTAATTGAGCGTCTGATGCGGAATATTTACCTGTACCAGTAATTTCATATGTAATCTCTAATTTATCTCCTATCTCTAATACATCTACTTCCCATTTCAACGTATCTGATCCTACCTCATCAGTGATTTGAGGTTTTAGCGAATAAGTCCCGTATTCGAACGAATCTGGAACTTTATCTAGTAAATTTATATGATATAATTTTGATTCACCAATGTTTTCAAGAGTTATAATGATTCTGTAACTTCCTAAATCCCCAATAGGTACTACTTCTTTACCTATTCTAAACCTACGACGAATATGTTGAGCTTCAATTACTGGAACTTCAGGTTTAAATTCTAATTCCTGACTTATTGGAAAAGTATTTGCGAGATAAGTTATTTCAGAACTAAAGGTAGATTCTCTTGCAGGGTTAAGACAATGTACGGGGTATTCGAACTCTAAAGTGGATTCTGGTTTAAACATACCAGTACTACTTTCTTTTAGATCCTTAAGTGTAATTTTAAAAACGCTCCCTTCAACTTCTACTGCTCCGGGAGCTACTTCAACTTCTTCTCCATCCCATAATAATTTAATTTCGTTTGCTTTCGGTGGCTGATATTCTTCAGAGAACGGCTCTTGTATAACAGTTACATCATTAAGAGGGGCTGAACCATTGTTAACTAATTTTAGCTTTGCGATTACATCCTTTTTTCTATAAGTGGGTACTTCTGTCAGGTTATATGACATTACTCCTGTAATACTACCAATCTCTAATATAACATCTCCTAAGAAAGTTGACCCTTTTACAATCGTTTGGAAATCAGGCATCACTCGAAATTCTAGCTTCTTTCTGAAAGTAGGGTATTCTTCACTTTCAAACTGCCATTTTATTGAATGCCATTGGGCTCCACTAGGTAATAGAGGAACATCATTTGGGTCTATATCAACGAATTTTGTTGCTTCATCTCCCGGAGAATAGACATCAGCATTGAAGAGTTGAATAATAAACTCCGATGAATTATCAAAGACAAGTTTACAATCAAATACACCAGGTTCTTCATCTCTTTCAACAGTGTCAACATAGAATTTATTTCGAGTATATGCGTCGAATTTATCTATCGCTAATCCCTCAGCAAAGGACGAAGCACCTTGATAGGTCACTTCAATTGTTCCTGTCCTTCTTTGAATAATATCGGAAACTAGTATGGTACATGTGAATTTTAGCATAACAGTGTATTCAGGACGCAATTTATCTATTGTCCATACGATCTGGTTGCCTTCGACTTCTGCTCTTCCCTCAGTAGTATCTCGAATCATTGGATTCGTAAATTCATCCGCAATATTTTTCACAACTCTAATGTTAGAGATGGGTTTATCAAATAAACTTCTAAGTGCTATAGCAAAGGTGACAGTATTTTCTTTATCAATAGAGATCCCCCAGGACTCTAATCCAGTCTCAACGAGTGTACCACCGTCTTCCCATGTTTCCCCTTCCTCTTCATCTTTATCTTCTTTATCAACAACTTCAGGTTCATCAGGAACAGGCTCTGGTTCTTTTTTAGTAGTTTTTTTAGATGCCTTGCTCTTCTTATCTTTAAGTTTCAGTAATGCAGACTCAATGTCATTAATGTTTAAAACATCATCAGCGTTAGGTAAAGTACAAATAAACTCCTTAGCGAGAAGCAGGTTTTTTACATCTTTTTTTATTTGGAATTCTCTCGAATCAATATTATCTGGAGAGCTAGTACCCAATTCTCTAATTGATATATCCTTTGATTTTAGATCTGTACTTCCAATATTTTCAAGTGAAATGTCAATATCCCACAATCTATCTACAGTACTTGGATTTTCAATATTGAGTTTTCCGCTAAATTTAAAAGATTCTATATTTGCTCCGTGATCTTGCTTTACTTCAACACCTTCGATTATTTTCACTAATGCTAATAGTCCTTCTCGATTTCCATCTTTGAGCATAATACTGCCTTCAAGTTTGCCTGTATCCTCGTCATATGTCTCAATGATAGGGGTTGATGTATCTCTATCAATCAATTCAACAAGTCCAGTATCCATGTCCTTTCTCTTTAATGCATTAGCTATAATTTCTTCATCTGCTTCGGTGTCATCCCAGCCAGTTTTAGTTTTAGGTTTAGCTGCTCTTACGGGTGTTGCTTTCTTCTTCTTATCTTTTTTGGCCATGATTATTTACCAAGAAATATATTTTTTCTAATGAATTGAAATTTATTTATCATTTAATAAAAATTAATTGTTTAAAATAGATCAATCGCAATCTTTAAAAAAATTACTCTTAGTAAAAAAATTACTCCTATCAAAAATCGAATTTTATTTGATATGTTTTAGAAACTTCCTAGCCATTCCTTTCTTAGTAAACTTACTCTTTATTTTATATTTATAAGCTATTACGAGACCAAATAATCCAATTTTTTTAATATTATTACTCATGAGATACAAAAAAAAGCATGGGAATTAGCACTAACCAGAAGACTACAATTAATCTGGGGGCCACTGGGGACAAGAAAGTTAATTTCAAGCATTATACCGATCTTTGATCTAATGGTTGAGAGTATTGAAAAAGATTATTTACACAACTGAATAAAGATCTATTGAAGTAGGAATTAACATGAAAATATTTCAACCATAATTTATATCCCCTAAGATTTTTTCTAAGTTAATCATTTTAAAATAAAGACTTAAATAATAACAAATTTGTTCATGATTTGGCATTATAAAAAAGGACATATTTCAAGTAATTGAAAATCTATTTTTCTATTCCTTTGTGAATAAATATTCAAAGGTGATTAAAATTTTAATTGAGCAAAATATAGACAAGAAAACTAATGATTTTAAAAATATCGTTGATCAATTATTAACTGGTATCATTATTTTTCAAGATGATTGTGTAAAATATATAAATGACGCTGGAGCTGATATATTCGAATACCCAATTCATGATATTCAACAATGGTCAATTGATGACTTTCTCGGTATAATTTATAAAGAAGATCGAAAGATATTTCTTAAACCTTTTAGGAAAGGACAAGAAGAGGGGTCAAGTAAATCAAATAAATATATTTATAGAATATTGACAGGAACTGGGAAAATTAAATGGGTCGAATCCACTTCAAATTCTATTCAATATCAGAGTAAAACTGCAGTTCAAGTTATTATAAATAATTATACTGATAACAAAGAAACAGAATTAAGACTATCACAATTGGAAGAAAAATCAAGAAAACTTAAAGAAGATTTGGAACAAAAATTAAGTAAATCTGAGATGAATTATAAAAATTTAATCGAACATTTAGGAATGCTTCTTATGATTATAGATAGAGATGAAATCTTTCAAGTAGTAAACGAAAAAGCAGCAGAAAGTATGGGTGGAAAACCTACAGATTTTATTGGAAAATCTTTAACTGATATATTTCCGAAGGATGTTGCCGAAAAATATATTAAAGTGCATCAAGGTATTTTTAAGTCGGGAAAAGGAATCACATTTGAACATACACTTAACTTACCTACAGGTACAAGAACTTTATATACAAGTGAACAACCAGTAGAAGATATAAACGGCAACATAAAAGCAGTTCAAATTATTTCATTAGACATTACGGAGCCTAAAATTACCAAGCAAAAATTAGAAGAAACACAAGAAAAATTAAAAATATTAAATAGAGAATTAGAACAGAAAGTAGAAAAAAGAACTCAAGAATTACTCAAATCGGAAGAAATTTATCGTCTAATTTCGGAAAATGCTACGGATATGATTGCAGTTCTTAATGACAAATTTGTATATGAATATATTAATGAAAATGTTCACCTGAAATTATTAGGATATTCCAAAAAAGATCTGATTGGAACTACAAATTTGGAACTTATCCATCCTAATGATCGAAAAAAGACTGTAATAGCTACAAGTAGAATTCTCAGAAAAGGTGAAGGTTCGCACCAAGTAAGATTTAAAACCAAAAATGGTGATTATAAGTGGTTAGAAGTTACTTCTAAAAATTTCTATGATATTAAAGGCAATAAGAAAGTTCTAAATATATCAAGAGATGTTACTGAACGTAAAAAGGTAGAAATTGATCGTAATCGAGCTCATTCTGAACTGGATCAAATATTTAACAAAGCTTCACCAATGTATCTTACAGATTTAGAAGGTACCATAACTAAAGTTAACAAGAGATTTTTAACTTTCTTTAATCTAAATATAAATGAATTTATTGGCAAAAATTGCTGTGAAATCTGGTGTAATCCATGGTGTAACACAGAAGAATGTTCTCTAAAAAAAATAAAAAGAGGATTAGGATCAGCTAAATATGAAATTGAAAAAAAACTCGATAATGGATCAATAATCTATTTTTTAGCAACAAGCTATCCTCATCAAAATCATGAAGGAAAACTCATTGGCATAATAAGAGTAATAACAGACATTACTGAACGTAGAACTGCTGAAATAAATCTAAAGGAATCAGAAGAAAGGCTGAAAGCTTTCAATAAAAATTTAGAAGAACTTGTTCAGAAAAGAACAATAGAATTAAAAGAATCCGAGGAGAATTTAAAAAAAATAAATGATGCCTTTTTTAAATTTACAGATGACCCTCTCTTTAATTTCCAAATATTAATCAACACAGCAGGAATCTTACTAAAAGCAGATTGTGCTATGTTTAACATATTAAAAAAAGTAAATGGGAAAGAGATATTGGAAACAGTTGCCATTTATAAAGAACCTCCTGGTTTTACTAAAGAAAGTGAAGCAGAAGGGCATATTTGTACAGATAGAATTAGTGATAATATTGATGGAGTAGTCATTTTAAGAAATTTAGACAAGTCAAAATATGCAAAAACCGATGGTAATGTTCTAAAATACAATTTAAAGCAATACGTTAGCTTTATTGTAAGGTTTAATAAAATACCAATAGCTACATTCTGCGTTATTTATATGGATAACCGGGAAATGAGCGAAAATGATATAAATATCCTTAAGATATTATCACAATCTGCTTCAATTGAACTTACAAGATTGAATTCTCGGAATAAATTAATTGAATCGGAAGAAAAGTACCGTACATTATTTGAGTCCAGTAAAGATGGAATTATTTTTACAAGTATGAAAGGGAAAATATTAGATTGCAATCAAGCTTATCTAGATATGCTTGGATATACTCTAGAAGAAATTAAAGAGTTTACATATCAACAGCTAACACCAGAGAAATGGCATGAAATGGAAGCAGGTATCTTCAATAATCGATTTTTACCAAGAGGTTATTCTGGGGAGTTTGAAAAAGAGTACATTAGGAAGGATGGAACAATCTTTCCAATATCAATTAATGTATGGTTAATTAAAGATGACCAAGGAAATAATAAAGGGATGTGGGCAATAGTTAGAAATATTTCCAAGCGCAAGAAAGCAGAAGATCTTATAAAAGAAGAAAATGCAAAATTAAAGGAATTAAATAAAATCAAGAATAATTTAATAGTAAGATCCTCCTATGAGTTAAAAACTCCATTAACATCTATTTACAATGCTTCAGAGATCCTATTAAAAAATTATACAAATCAATTGGAAGAAAGAGCCGTTGAATTACTTAAAATTATTTATAAGGGAGGAAAAAGACTAAAAACTTTGATTTTGAATTTAACTGAAATTTCAAAAATTAAATCTAAAAAATTAGAGTTAAATGTTGAATTTTTGAATATTAGTAAAATAATCCATGAATGTATTAATGAGTTATCATATCTAGCTTCTGAGCGAGAACAATTTTTAAATGTCCTCGTTGATGAAATCATATATATTTACATTGATAAATACAAAATTAAACAAGTGATTTCGGAAATAATTTTGAATGCTATACATAATACTCCTCCAAATGGAATAATATCAATTAATTTACAAAAATATTCTGATTACATTAATGTAATAATAAAAGATACCGGTGTTGGATTTACAGAAGCAGAAAAAACGAAAGTCTTTAAAGAATTCGGTAAAATCGAAAGATATGGGAAAGGAATGGATATAATAACAGATGGTATGGGACTCGGATTATATATTTCTAAAAATATTGTAGAATTACACGGAGGGAAAATTTGGGTTGAGTCTGAAGGAAGAAATCAAGGTTCTATCGTCGTAATTAAACTTCCACTAATAGCAAGACAAAAAATTTAAAAATAAAAAATTGTGTTTTATCTTTATTAATAAGAAATATAATCTTCCTATTTCTATTTATATCATTAAATATATAAAATTGAAGAAATAATCACATTCGATATTTTATAAATAATCAAATACTCTTTTAACTTTAGCAAAATCAAAAGGTTTTAAGAAATATCCTGTAGCATTTGTTTGACCTGTTATTTTTTTAGCTTCTGCTTCGGACAACACAGTTATATAGAAAATTGGAACATCCTTAAAGTTGTTGTAAGATTTTATTTTATTTAATACGTCATTTCCCTTGATATCTGGTAAAATAATACTCACGAGAATTAGTTTAGGCGTTGTCCTTTTTAATTCCTCTAATCCTTTTGTCCCAGTTGTGACCCCCTTGCAGGTATATTCATTTAATTCAAAGAAGTCTTTAAGCACAGTAATTGTTGATATACTGTTATCAATAATTAAAATGTCATAATCTTCTTTAGATTTTTCAGGTTCTAATACTGATAGAATTTCATTTATTTTGTTTTCGAGTTGCAGACTTTGAGAATATATTTCTTTAATTTTTAATAGAATATCTGGTTCCAATTTCTCTGAATAATTTTCAATAATAATTTGGGAAAACCCTTTAATGGGAGTTAAGGGAGTTTTAAGGTCTTTAGCAAGGCTAGAAATGTCTTCTAAATAAGATAATTTTGGTTCGATTTTTATATAAAACTCTACAGAATTTCTTACTAATTTTGAAATTGTGGAGATATTGTTCCTTTCGATATATTTTTGCCATTTTTTTTTATTTTCTGGAGATACTAAAGTAGTTATCCTTTCTTTTACTATTTCAGGAACATTCTCTCCTTTTTGCCATTTTTTAAAACCTTCAGTTACAACTCCCTTCCAAATAGCATGTTTCCCTGTATCTCTTTCATAATTTCTTATTTCATCAGTCCTTTTTTCATTTTTACTCATATTTTTAAACTTTTTAATTGAAATGATTATTATTATAGTAAAATCATATTAAATAAATTAACATTTTTTATATATTTTGTTATTTATTATTACTATCGGTGTTCTTCTATTTAAATTTTTAACTTTTTATTATAATAAAATAAGATTTTGCCTATCTATTATAATAGTTTTACTATTACTTATAGAATTACATATAAATTGCATTAAAAAAGTCTTATTTATGAAAAACAGGTTGCTATAAAATTATAGAAAAGGGATATTTGTGTTTCTAGCTATTCAAAGAATTGAT
Organism: Promethearchaeota archaeon; assembly: GCA_019057775.1. The sequence goes on along the minus strand of JAHLWT010000260.1, from coordinate 12,108 downwards.
AACTATTCCAAACTCATACTTATTAATTAATTAATATCTTAGATATTTTATATTCTATTCAAAATGAAGTAAATATACATATTTTGTAAGATCAAATTTTTCAATTTTTAGAACTATTGCACTCTCGCTTATTCTTTCCTCCAAATTATCATCGCAATGGTAAACCTTATCAATTAATGATGGAGATATCGCAATTTTTAATACAAATTTAAATTCATTAAAATAAAAATTATAATAAAAAATTTTGTGTGTAGGATCAAAATCGATAAATATCTTATATTCCATTTCTAATTCTTTTTCAATTTGTTTATACCACACATTCATCACATTAGATCAGAGTTTTATTTATTCAATTATTCTTTAAACTTTTCTAATTACTCATATTTTTTTATTAGATTAGTATTTCATGAAATAAATATTAACATTTTCTATATATACTTGTTTTTATTATCATATTTTATGCATATATATTAATTTTTTTGAATAACAAATATTTAAATATAAGTTTTGTTATACCTTTTCTAAATTTAATTAAAATATGTAACCATAATATATGTTAATTTACAAATAATTATAATGAATCAAAAATAATTATTATATTTTGGGTACAAAGAAAAATTGTTATTAAAAAATTATAACAAAACTAATGAGAAATTCTAAATTAAAAATTAATAAATTTTAAACGAGGGAGAAAGAAATATGAATATAAGTAGAAGAATGATAGTGGGATATTCAGTATTAATAGCATTGGGAAGTATAATTGGAATTATAGCTATTATCCAAATCTTAGATCTGAATGATGATATTGATTCTCTTGCTAATAAGCAGATGCAAACTATTGATAATTCAAATGAATTAAATTATCACTCAGATTTCATGTTACATATGATGCATCATTATCTCGAATTTAATACAGCAGGGGTAAGAGACAAATTTACTACTCATGCTGTAGAATTTGCAACTCATTTTGCAACTCTTGAAGCTTTAACCACTGAGTATGATGAGCAATTGCTAACCTTAAATGGATACTATGATAATATAGTTACTCTTTGTAACACATCAAATACAGGAATTTTTGATAGCATAGAACACGCTGCGGAGATATCTGATGAGATTCATTTAAATTTTGGAGGTTGGATGCAGGATATGTCAAATTTAATTGATGATGAAACAGATTTTGATATGATGCTAAATGCTAGTTCATTAAAATATAGTTTCGACTTTCAAATTCATATGATGCATCATTATTTGGAATTCAATATTCTTGGTACTAGTACTAAATTTGCTAATGAAGTTACAGCTTTTAACTCTTTTCTAACCAACCTACTTGCTGGAAGTAATAATGTTACCCTAGTTAACAAAATAAGTACGTGGCATGGATATTTTGTAGCTTTATTAAATACGACAGGTACGGGGTTATTCGACTCAATAGAGCAAGCTGTCGCAGGTTCGGAGGTAATACATACAGAGTTTCCCGATTTGCTAGGAATTTTAGCAGATATTACGAATAGTGTAGATGAAAACATAGAAGCAGCGACCAGTGCTGCTCTTCAAAGTGTTACAACCGCAATTATTATCTTAGGTACTGTTATTGCCGTTTCTATTGTATTAAGTATAATTCTGGCAATCCCTACTGTCAGAGGTATCTCTAAAGTCACCAAAAATATGGAAAATGTGTTAAAAGCAGGTTCTGAGGCTAGTGTAGATGTAGCAAATATGGCTACAGAATTAGCTGCGAGCTCAAGTGAAGTAAATGCTCCTTCCGAAGAAATTGCTAGCACTACGCAGGAAATTTCTCAGAATACCGAGAATCAAGTTAACTCGCTAATAGAAATTAATAATATGGCCAATGAAATGAACACTTTAGCTCATCAAGTTATGGAATCGACTGAAGATATTAATAGAGTCATGGATCTAATCACAAGTATCTCTGATCAAACAAACCTACTTGCACTTAATGCAAGTATTGAAGCGGGGAGGGCAGGTGAACACGGTCGAGGTTTTGCTGTTGTAGCTGATGAAGTTAGGAAGCTTGCTGAAGAATCTCAAAATGCAGTCAGTGACACAAACATAAAAATGGGAGAAATTACAAATAGAATTTCAAATACGGTTCAGTTAATATCGACCATTACAACTGATATAGAAGGAGCGACTCGTGCAGGTCAAGAAAATTCTCGAGCAATGGAAGGTATTAGTGCATCTTCCGAACAACAAACTGCTTCAATGGAAGAAGTCACATCAACAGCTAATAAACTTGGAGAACTTGCTGATAGTCTAAGAGGAAAATTAACAGAATTTAGTACTGGTGGGAAGACTAAACAAAAAAAAACCTTGAAAATTCCTACGACTTTTAAAAAAAGAGGAGTAAACCAAGAATAGAAATCAAAAAACTAAATATTTCTTAAAGAAAAGTTAAGCCAGAAAAAGATTTAAATTCTTCAGGTGGGCTTAATTCTTTATTTTTTTTTTATCAATCATATGTAAAAATAGTGAACTAAGGAAATTTAATGATCCCATAAATAATGATTATAATATTAATTCCATTAGTAGATTATTATTAATATAATTAGAAATCTTCAGTTAAGCGAGCTAATCCTTAAAAATCTTCCTCGCTAGCTCCCTGGGGTTTATCTTATAAAAGATAAACCCCTAAATTCTATTTATATTTCAAATTTTTTTATTAATATGAACTTTAAAAAAATATCATATTATATCATTAAATTCAATTTTGCTATAATCTATCTTCGTTATCTTTCTCGGTTAAATTAGTTGGTATACTCATTTCATCTAATAATTTCTCTCTTAGATATAATTATTGTAGAGCAGTTTAAAATAAATCAAAAGAGTTATAATAAAAATCTTTCTGTGAAAATAATGATAATATTTCATTTTTTTATATAATTTTTAATATGTGAGAATTATAACAAAAGTTATAAATTAAATTTTTATTATACTATATAATAAAACATTAAAAGAATTATACAATAATAATTAATTAATCTCAAATCAGATTGGTAAATCCAATAATTTCATTGGATTTATTATAAAATAAGAAACAAACGCCACATATAAAAAGATTATTCACAATATAAGAGTTAAGGTTGAATTATTTATCTAATTTATTTGAAACTTTGTAGTTTTGAAAATCCTAAAGAAATCACTAAAGAATGGGGGGGGCATTATCACTTCACTAAATATTAATGGATACGAATTTGCAGGATGTTTATCACATTACTCAAATCAGTGTTTTAAATTTCTAGCAGAAAGTTCCAATGATTTAATTCAAATTATTAATGATAAATTTGAGATTGAATATATTAATGAAACAAATCACTTAAATCAAATAGGGCATTCAAGGGATAGATTGATAGGGAATGCGATTTGGGATCTTATTCATCCAAGTGAGTTTGATAACTTCTCTCAATTTTTAACTAATATCTTAGAAACTCATGAAGCAAAATATAAGGGACTGCTAAAGCATAGGAATGGGCAGTGGCTGCGGTATGGGATAAGAGGTAAAAGTTTTAAAGATGAATCTGGTAAAAGTATAATATTTTTAATTTTGAGGAAGATAATAGCTCAAGAAAAAGTCGATATCACAGAAAGAAAAAAACAGATAATAAAACTCAATAAAGTTTATGGCGAATTGGATCAAATATATAACAAATTTTCCCCAACATTTATTACTGATACAGAAGGTGTTATTATTCGGGTAAACGAACGGTTCTTATCTTCCTTTAACTTTAAAAAGAGTGATGTCATAGGCAAATTGTGCTCTACTATCTGGAAAAGCCCATTGTGTAGCACAGATAAATGTTCTCTAATAAAAATAAAGGAAGGATTTGACTCTTATGATTATGAAATAGAAAAGAAACATTACAAAGGATCTTCTAACCATTTTATAATAACAACTTATCCTCATTTAGGTTATAAAGGAAAATTAATTGGTAGCATTAAAGTGATCACAGATATTACTGAGAAAAAAGAAATGATGCAAAGGTTAAAAGAATCTGAGGAAAAATATCGAAGATTAATCGAAAATTCATTAGAAGGTGTTTGGGTAGTAGATTCAGATGCAATAACTTCTTTTGTTAATCCAAGTATGGCAAAAATTCTAGGGTATACAGTTGAAAATATGATTGGGAGATCATTTTTTTCATTTATGGATGAAAAAGAAGCAAAAATTACAAAATCTCATCTAAAAAAAAGAGAAATGGGAATTTCAGCGGAGAGAGATGTTAAAATGATTCACAATAATGGAACAAAAGTTTATTTGAGAGTTAGAGCATCTCCCATTTTTAATGATGATGGAAATTATGAAGGCAGTATGGCATTTTGCGCAGATATCACTAAAAGAAGGTTAGTAGAGAAAAAATTGATAGAATCAGAAGAAAAATTCAGAAAAGCTTTTCATTCAAGTCCAAATTTGCTAGCGATAACTAAAATGGAAGATGATGAAATTGTAAATGTGAATGAAGGATTTTTACTAACTCTAGGGTATACTCGTGAAGATGTTATTGGTAAAACCACTATTGATTTGAAAATATGGGTAGATCCCGATGAAAGAAATAGGTTTTTAAACGTATTAAAGGAAAAAAAAAGAGCTAAAGAGCTTGAAGTGCAAATAAGAACGAAATCTGGTCAAATCCTCCCAACACTTTTTTCAGGGGAGATTATTAGGTTAAACAATAAACTACATTTAATTACAATAGCTACTGACATCACCGAACTTAAAAAATCAGAAAAAAAATTAGAAGAATTAAGTATAATGAAGTCCGAATTTCTTAGAAGAGCTTCGCATGAATTAAAAACCCCCCTCATTTCAATTAAAGGTTTCTCTGATCTTATTTTATCTTTATATGCTGATCAATTAGATCCTGTTATTATATCAAAAATAAGAGAGATAAATGATGGGTGCGAAAGACTTCAGAATATTATAAACAACCTTTTAAAAGCGTCTCGATTAGAATCACCTGAATTGAAACCAAAATTTCAAAAAGAAGATTTATCATTTCTCATTAAATTTTGCGTACATGAATTGGGATCGCTGTCAGAAAGAAGAAATCAGTCAATTAAATTAGATATACACAGCGAATTATATGCTAATATTGAAAAAGAGGAGATTCACGACGTTCTTTCAAATTTGCTCACTAATGCAATTAAGTACACGCCACCAATAGGTAAGATTGAAGTAAAAACAGAATTAAAAGAAGATTCTGTGGTTGTTTCGGTAAAGGATAACGGTATTGGATTTACTGAGGAACAGAAAACTAAAATCTTTCAACAATTTGGAAAAATCGAGCGTTATGGTCAAGGACTTGATTTAGGGATTGATGGCACCGGGTTAGGATTATACATTTCAAAAAGAATAGTGGAATCGCATGGTGGAAAAATCTGGATGGAGTCTGAAGGGAAAAATATGGGATCAACATTTTACTTTACTCTTCCAACTGTTAAATAATAAACGGGCTGTTTTAATATGAAAACTTGGAAAATTGAAGTATGGAAAATCAAATAATAATAATAAATCATAATGAATTACAACAACAAGTAGTGAATTCATTAGAAAAGAAATTTTTTAGAAGAATTCCAACAGGTAATAAAAGCCTATTGATGAGGTAATTGCAGATTCGGATAATTTTTGGAATATAGCAATATTTCTTGAATTCAAATGGGAGAGTATTCATTTAAAATATTTGGTAAAATTGAAAGGTATGGGAAAAATTTAGATGTTGATATCGAAGGACCAGGTTTAGGGTTATATATATCTAATGAAATTATTAAATTACATAATGGGATTATTTTTGTCGAATCCCAAGGGAGAAATAAAGGCAGTACATTTACGATTTGACTGCCTTCTACCTAAAATTTACTGAATTATATTCTATACTATTTTTAAGGCATAAAGTATTATTGAACTTTAGGGGGAAAATTTTAGAGTAATTGTATAAAATAGATCAATCGCAATCTTTAAAAAACTAATCCTAGTAAAAATCGAATTTTATTTAATATGTTTTAAATACTTCCTATCCATCACTTTCAAAATTTCATTTATTGCTTGTTCAATTTTTATTATTTTCTATTTCTTATGATAATAATTTGAATAGGATTTCAAATTCTGTAAAATTAAATGGTTTTAAAAAGAAACCATCTGCTCCTGTCCCTTGAATTTTTTTTTCTACCTCGTAACTTGCAACAGCAGTAATGTAGAAAACTGGTATATGTTTTAATTGATCATCTGATTTTATAATTTTACAGATCTCATATCCATCCATTTCAGGAAGGATTATATCTAATAATATAATTTTAGGTAGTGCTTTTTCTAATATCTGCAGCGCTTCTAGTCCAGATTTTACAGATTTATATGAACGATTTCTTAATTTAAAAAAATCGCTCAATACTTTAATTGCAAAAGTATCATCATCAACAATTAATATATCATACTCGAAACTTTCAGTTTCGTATTCACTTAAAGCTTTATTTATTACTCTTTCGAGTGCTAAACATTGATCATTTATTTCCTTTATATTAAACAAAACTTCTAATGCTAAATCATCTCGGTGTTTTTCCAAAATTAAATCCGTAAATCCTTTAATAGCAGTAAGAGGTTCTTTTAAATCATGTGAAAGGCCTGACATTGTCTTTATATCTACATTTTTTGAGCCAATGTCAATATAATAACCTACGGCTTTCCTTACTAATTTTGAAATGGTAGGAAACTTTCTTTTTTTTATATCTACAAACCTTTGCCATTTAAGTTTTGTAGCTTCATGTAGTAATATTGTAATTCTTTCTTTATCTTCACCATATACTTTCTCACCTTTTTGCCATTTTTTAAAACTTTCAGTTATATTACCACGCCAAATTGCAAATTTTCCAGTTTCTTCCTCATACGTTTTCATTTCAGCTGTTTTTTTCTCATTGTTAGTAATCTGAGTCACCTTATTTTAAAATAAACAGAGTTCTAATTAAAAACTTCTAACATGTTATGTGAATCGTAATGAATAACTCTTCTCTAAATCTAGTATTTTTATTGCTTCTTAATATTATTTATTATAATTATTTTATTTTTATTATAATTATTGTATTATCTAATTTTGAATTTCTATATTATCCATAAATTTTAAATGAATCTTAAGATATAATTATGAAAAATTGGAGTGATCTACCTATATATCTATTTTATCAATTTAATTTAAAGAAAAAAAAAGTGAGTTTTTAAGAGAATTTAAAATTAACTTTAGAAATCCTCTATATCTTAATCCTTCCTAATTTTTTTTATAGTACTAGATACTTTCACTAATCGTTTTTTTTTTGGCTTTTCAGCAGGTCCATTATCTGAACCTTCCTTTTTCCCACCATTCTCTGAAGATATTTCTGATAGTGTTTCTTTCAGTTCTTCGGCTAAGTTTCCTAATTTATTTGCGGTTGACGTAACTTCTTCCATCGACGCCGTTTGCTGTTCGGAAGAAGCACTGATTCCTTCCATGGCTCGTGAATTCTCTTCTCCTGCTGAGGTCGCACCTTCAATGTCTTTAGTGATTGTAGTTATTAATTCAACGGACATTTTAACTTTACCAGTAATTTCATCAATTTTTGAAGCTGTTTCAATAACTGCATTTTGAGATTGTTCAGCAAGCTTCCTAACTTCATCTGCTACAACAGCGAAACCTCGACCGTGCTCTCCTGCCCTTCCTGCTTCTATGCTCGCATTGAGTGCAAGTAGATTGGTTTGATCGGAAATGTTTGTAATTAAATCCATTATTTTATTAATATCTTTGGTTGAGGCCATGACTTCATGGGAGAAGGCACTAATCTCATTGGCCATTTTATTAATTTCGATTAGAGTAGTTACTTGATTCTGTGTATTCATAGCTACTTCTTGAGTGGTTGATGCAATTTCTTCGGCAGCAGCATTCACCTCACTTGAACTTGCTGCTAATTCTGTTGCTATATTCGATACATTAACGCTTACATCTGAACTTGCGCCAACAACTTTATCCAATTGTATAAAAGGTCTTGTAAATCGTTGCGAAATCAAAAATGCAAACACAACTACAATTCCGACAGCAATTAGCATAATCACGATTGACACCCACATTAAATTTGTAGGTACCGTAAGGGCTTCTGACACATCGATTTCCGCAATCAACACCCAAGCCCTCCCATCATCAGTCACCTTGAGATAATGGTAGGAGCCCATAACAGCGACGCCACGATAATCGGCATTTGAAGACTTTTTAAGGTCTGCCTGTGCTGCGAAACATTCCACAATGCCCTTAGTACTAATTGTTTCTGTTAAGATCGTGTCTTCAAGAGTAGCATAATCTTCCACTTCAGTGTAATAATCGAACTTACTCGTAGTTAACCATTCCAGATCTTGGTTTATTAGGTAAGTTTCACCTGAAGTGCCTAAACCCTCAGTAACATGCAAGAGGTCATTAATAAATGTAGAATCTATGTATGTCACTAGTACACCTATATAAGTACCTTCATGAGTGTGAACAACTGAGCCTACGGTAATTTGTATATAATCACCGCTACTTGACATTCTAAAGTCAGACAGGTAAGTAAAACCTACATCTGTGCTTTGGGCATCACACTTAGTAAAATATTCTTTTGATGATTGATCGGAGCCTAAAGAATGTCCTTTAGTCCAACCACTAGCCGACTTTTGTGCTACAATAATACCACTAGTATTGAGAAAGTACATCTCATTATATGTCCCATATATTTCAATCATTTCACCCATTATTATTTCTATTTCTTCCCTAGCATGGTCTCTATTTGGATCCCCGTAAGTTCCTGCTACCAAACCCTGATCTTCAATTGTAGGAGTTCTTGACAAAAAATCTGTATCTCCTTTCCTTTCAGAAAACCATGTCTCAATTAATGATGCCTTATTTATGCCGGTTGCTTCTAATTGTTCAAGTCGATCATTCGTATAGGAGTTTTGCAAGCTAATTGTCGAGAAAACAGTTACTACTGTTAACGGTATAACCGAAATTAATAAAAAATAGAGAACTAATTTTGTTCTTACACCTATTTTCATTTTTTTATATCACTTTTTTTATATTTAATTTTTTTTAATATATATTTTTACCATTTTAAAAAGTTCGTTATGAAAAAATAGAACTTTATAATGTAATTATCATAAAAAAGAATTTATATTTAAACTTTTTTTATAATAAAAAATCTTTTTTATAAGAAATATCTATACATAATTTTCAACTCTCAATTTAAAGCTTACAATAAAGGGAAATAAAAAGTTTTATAAAAAATATAAAATAAATTTCGAATCATTGGATAGCACGTACTTGAATTTTTTTTTTCGAGAGATAAATATTTAATCACTTACTAATGGAAGAGAAAAGTAAAATATAGAACCTTTATTTTTCCCTGCTGAATCTAGCCAAATTTTCCCATTGTGTAATTCTATTATTTTTTTGCAGAGATACAAACTTAGCCCAAGACCTTCTATAACCACGTCCACACCATTTCCATATCTCTCGATCTTACCAAAAGGCTGAAATATTTGGGTTTTCTCTTCTTTTGTTAATCCCACCCCATTATCTTTTATTGAGATTATGATAAAATTATTCTGAGTTTTGGAATGAACTTGTATTTTACCTCCCGTAGGAGTGTTATTAATAGCATTTTCCAACACGCTTTCAAACACTCGATAAATATAGGCTTTATCGAATTTTGTTATTAAAACATCTTGAATGTCGATGTCAACAGAATGATTTCTTAAATTTATTAGTCGTTCATTATTTTTTATACAGTCTCTTATCAGATATGCTAAATCTTCAAGATACATATTCATTTTGAGACGGTCTTTTTCAAAATATGCTGTATCGATCATTGAACGAATAGTTCTTACAAGGCGATTAGCATTCTTGTTGATTATTTCCAAATACTCTGCCATATCTTCATCCAGATAATCTTCATATCTATCTAATAAAATATCGGTAAATCCTTTAATTGAAATTAAGGGAGTCTGTAGTTCATGAGACGTCCTGTTTAAAAGATTTGTTTTAAAAACATTTATTTCTCTCAGCCGTATGTTTTGTTCTTTTAAATTCTGCTCTAGTTTAAACTTATCTGAAACATCTATTACTGTTCCTTCAACATTAGTTGGATTTCCATTCTTATCTCTAACTAAATGTGAATTTAATTCAAGTAAAATCTTTTCTTTATTTTTATTTTTTCCTTGGAAGATGAAATTTATAATGGAATTATTTTTTTTTAATTCATTTAAATACTTCTGTCGATCGGTGGGATTGTACCACATATCTAAAGCACTCATTCCAGTTAAATCTTCTGAAGGGTCAAATCCGAATATTACATTAAAAACAGGATTGTGGAATACAATCTTTCCATTATAGGTTATGTTATAATAACCAAAATCTAAGTCGTTAATCATTTTTCGAAATTTTTCTTCCGATTTCTTTAGTTTTATTTCGGTGATCTTACGATCTGTGATATCCCTGATAAAAACGGATACTTTATCTTCCGAGGAATAGAGATAGCGTGCTTCGTAATGACGATTTTCATTATTCATAGGTAAAGCATATTCATAAATTGTTGGTTTTCTAGTTATAAGCGTTTTATCTATTGCTTCCATTGTTTGTTTCGCATTTTCTTTTGGCATTATATCGCTCACATTTTTACCAAGAAATTTTTTAGGTGAAGAAAAAAGTTTACTCTCATCACCATTGAAATCTAAATACACACCATCTTTAGAGATAAGAAAGTACAAGTCAGGAATAGCTTCAAATATCCCACGAAATTTTCGTTCTGATTCTTTTAATTTTTCAGTTCTTTCATTTACTTTTCGTTCTAATTCTAAATTTAGTCTATTGATAGATAACTCTACTTCTTTACGCTGGAAAAAGTTTCCTAAAATTTCAGCGAAACTGTTAATTAAATCTCTTTCCTCCTTTAAGAAGGGTCCTTCGTTAAATTTCGGCATTTTTTTCAAATAATAAACTTCAACAGAACCAATTATTTCTTCATCTTCTTCAATATTGGCTTTCTGTCTCCATTTTGTTTTGACAAAATTCGCAGTCTTGAATTCGGTATCTTTATAAATTATTCGTGCACACGTTATATCTGGAAATTGCCAAGCAGCGTGGATTAGATCTAAAGCTTTTTCAATAACCTCTTCTATTGAAATATCCGGGACTTCAACCAATTTTGAAAGACCATAAAGACAATTAAGTTCTTTAACTCGCTCTCTAAGTTTATACTCTGATTTTTTTAGGTCTTCTTCTGCCTTTTTGCGTTCAGTGATATCCATTACATAAATATTTGCATAATAGGTATTTTTGATTGGAGTTACACTAAGAGAATATGTTCTATTATTAAGTTGAATTTCTATATTTTTCGCTAGGTTCTCATTTAATGCCTTATTGACAATTCCTACAAATAATTGTGGAAGAATTTCACTACTATAAATGTGGAATACATCTTGGCAAGCTTGATTTGCGTAAATAACACGATCTTTAGTAGCTCTAAATACAGGACTCGGGTTTTCCTCTGGAAATCGTGCTAAATCTTCAATTCTTTTAATAGCTCTTTTCTGCTTTGTAATATTTCTCCCATAAATATTCACATAGTATTCATTTTCTATTGGAGTAATATCGAATGAATAGACTCGGTTTTGAAGCGTAAGTTCTAAATTTCGGGCTAAATTCTCATTTACTACATTATTTACAGATTGACGTAATAAATCGGGTATGATTTCACTTTTATAAGCATTAAACAACTCTTGAGCTGATTGATTTGCATATATAACCCGATCTTTAGTAACTCTTAAAATAGGACTGGGATTTTCAGAGGGAAATTTCGCTAAATTGAAAATTCTTTTCTCTGCTTTTTTTCTCTTTTCCTCTATTCTGTCTCTTTCCAATCTTGTGCTTAGAATAGGCGCAATTAAATTAGAAATTGATTCTAATTGTTTAACATCATATTCTTCATAATCACTTTCTTTATTTGCAACAATAAAAATTCCAATAACTTTATCATCATAAATAATTGGAGTTCCTAAAAAGTTCGATATTGGGACATGACCCTCTGGTACATTGAAAGATTTGTTTACAAATA
>JAHLWT010000259.1 GCA_019057775.1 Promethearchaeota archaeon | reverse complement strand
TTTGGTATCGGATCTCTTTTTAACCTTTGAGAGGCTATTTTGTTATGAAAGTTTCAAATATGGGCAATTCGTGGCCGGCGTTCAAGACTTTCTTCGAGTGTATGGGTGCCGAGGTGATTCTGCCAGATCCCACGAATCGTAACGATGTGAAGATTGGCGTGAAACACAGCCCTGAGTTCGTCTGTTTTCCCTTCAAAACTACCTTGGGAGATTTCGTGAACGCTATCGAGAAAGGCGCGGACACCCTCGTTATGGCGTCGTAAAGTTTTGCTACTTGATGTTAGCCAAATGAAGGTCCTTGAAGAAGCAATAACATTATTAAATATAGGGAGAATTAATGAAAAGCTATGTGATTATCAAGACGCTTTATTGAATTTTAATAAAGCATTAAGAATTTTTACGAAAATTAATTTAAGTAGCGGTTTGCTATATTTAAGAGAAGAGACTGAACTGCGTATTAAAAACCTTAAGCACTTGATTTATAAAGTTTAGAGGTTAAAAACATTTTTGATTATCTGCTGTCATAAAAGTTAACTTAATTAGTTTTAATAATATTTAATACTTTTGATAATGGAATTTAATCAAAAAATTATTTAAGTAAAATTCTATACTATATCTCAACGTCTATCGATATTTTAAATCATATTATTCAAAATATATTAAAATTATTCATTAGAATTAAGAGAGTTAATATTACGCTGAGGAGATTAACTGAATATGATATTATCTTTTCCCAATATGGGAAGTAACAGAATCGCATTCAAAACCTTATTTGAACAACTCGATATTAAAGTCGTCCTCCCTGATCCAACTAATAGAGAAGCTATTAAAATTGGTGTAAAGTATAGTCCTGAGTTTGTATGTTTTCCATTCAAAGCAACTCTCGGGGATCTTGTTAGCGCGATAAAGAAAGGTGCTGATACTCTTGTAATGGCTATTGATTGTGGACCATGTCGTTTCGGATTTTACCATGCTGTACAAGAACGTTTACTCCATGATATGGGCTATAAAAATGTAAATGTAATACCCATGGATCAAGCTGACTTACTTGAATTTAAATGGGTTAAGACTTTACAAGATGTAAGTGGTAAACGGGATTTATTTGCTTATTCTAAATTTGTAAAAGCAGTTATTTTCTTTTTGAAAAAAGCTAAACTACTGAATGATATACAAACAGCCGAAGGGTTATTCCGAGCATATGAACGCAATAAAGGGGATACAACAAAAATAATTAAAGGTTTAAATAAGAAACTTGATGAATCTAATAAGCTTACAGAATTAAGAAAATTCAAAGATGTAATTAAAGCAGATTTTAAGACCCTCGATATTGATAAATCTCGAAGTCCATTACGAGTTGGTTTATCAGGAGAGATTCATATAAATCTAGAGCCATATGTAAATCTTGATATTCGTCGCAAATTAGGAGAAATGGGTGTAGAAATCCACCAATCTTTAAGTTTATATGACTGGGTTGTCCATAAATTTCATTTGAATTATCACCGAAAATGGTTAGAGCATTTGTCCCATCCATATGTCCCAATGGATATCGGGGGGGAATGTATTTGGGTGCTAGGCGAATATATTGATAAAGCTAAAGCGGGATTTGATGGATTCATTTTACAGTATCCATTTACTTGCATGCCTGAAGTGACTTCTCGAACAATCATTACAAATAAACTTAAAAAAATGTATGACTTACCTATCATTTATTTTTCCTTCGATGAGCACGCAGATGCGGAAGGGGGATTTAGAACCCGAATCGAAGCATTTGTAGATTTGATAACTGATAGACGTAAGCACGAAATTAAAAAAAGTGCAAAATTTCAAGCAAATGGCAATAGAAAGATTTATCCGCATTATGGGGATAATTTTTATAATGAATGTACTCAATTATTAGACACATAGAATTAGTGAAAATTATGGTTCAAGTTTCAGATAAAATTATTAAAGACGATGGAAAACGCGATTCTTTCCTAGGAATTGACATCGGAAGTGTCACTTGCAAATTTGTGTTAATGGATTTAGATGGGAATGTACTTACAAGTGTTTTTCTACGTAATAGAGGATCTCCAATTGATTCTGCTAAAGCAGGTATGGAGCAATTAAAATCCAAAATTGAAGAAAATGAAGAATTATTAGAGTATGCCATTCGTAGTTGCGGTACAACAGGCTCAGCTAGATATCTTACAAAGGCAATTGTAGGTGGAGATCTCGCTAAAACAGAAATTATCGCTCATGCAGTAGCAACCCAATCATTATATCCTGATGTCAGGACAATCTTAGAAATTGGAGGACAAGATTCAAAAATAATAATCCTTCGAGACGATATAATTGTAGATTTTGCTATGAACTCTGTATGTGCAGCAGGCACAGGATCTTTTCTTGATCATCAAGCTTCAAGACTTGGAATTCCTATTGAAGAATTTGGTGATTATGCTGTGAAATCAACTAACCCCGTAAGTATTGCTGGTAGATGCACCGTGTTTGCGGAGTCAGATATGATCCATAAACAAAATGCGGGTTACTCTAGAGAAGATATTGTCGCCGGGCTTTGTGATAGTTTAGTTCGCAACTATATGAACAATTTAACAAAAGGAAAAGAACTTGATGATCCTATTGTTTTTCAAGGAGGTGTATCTTATAATAAAGGTATCATCGAGGCTTTCGAAAGACACTTAGAACGAAAAATTATTGTTCCAAAATATAATGTTTTAATGGGTGCCTTAGGGATGGCAATTTTAGTTAGAGATTATTACTTAGATCATCCCACAGAAACGTTATTTCGAGGATTAGATGTTGGAGACATCGAATTTAAGACTTCAGCGTTCCTCTGTGGTGATTGTGCTAATAACTGCACCATTGTTCAAGTTAAAATGCCTCAAGATGAGAATAAAGTAATTGCCCGTTGGGGCTCACGTTGTGGAAAATGGGAGGTTTTTTGAGGCGATGACCGAATTTTTAAAACAATTGAAAGAGCTAGGAGAAGAATTCATTGAAACCCTTAAGCATAAAACTAAATTAAGTACTATTTTTGACCTTTATACTGAAAAGGTTATTCCTTCTTTTGTCTCAGAGGCAGATTTAAAGGAGTATTATGAAAAACGAATGGAAGAAGTAAACAATTTTATTGATAAATTATAATAATGGTATAGAGATCTTCATGGTTTTAAATTTCAGAGAAATCATTTTGAATGACTTCTTTAATCATATCATATTTATAAAATTATTATTGTATGAACAATCTTTAAATTTAATAAATGAATATTTGAATGATATTCTGACTAAACGTAAAGAAATATAGAGATAAATATTAAAAGGAGTGAAAAAGCGTGGCTGAAGATCAAGTCGTATCAGAAGATCCAAATAAGTTAAACCCTAAAAAGCTTGCATTTGATGCGCTTTACGGAGCGGTAAAAGGATTAAGTGGATTATATTTTAAACTTGCTACTGATTTAAAAATCCAAGGGAAAGAAAATATTCCTATTCGAGGGAAGGCTATATTAACAACCGTAGCTAAGAATATAATCCAAGATATGCTAATAATTACCCAGGTAACTGGACGAAAAATTCATTTCATGCTCGATCCAAAATTGATGAAACACCAGATCGCTGGTCCTGTATTAAAAAGTCTTGGAATGATTCGGGGAACCGAAAGTAAAGAAGATACTGAGCCAATTGATAAGATTTTTGAAATATTAAATGAAAAGGGTGATCTTGTTGGTATGACGCCTGAAGCAAGGCATGATCATGAAATACAAGTAAAATCAATGGCTGCAATAATAAAATTTGCGATTGTAGCAAGTGCTCCGATAATCCCAATAGCGATATATAGTGAAGAAACTAAGATTTTAAACATGTTTAAGGGAAAAGGATTGATAGTAAAAGTAGGAACACCATTGGTAGTTGAAAAACGTCTGAACCGGGAAAAATACCGTTCAGAGAGATATGAACTAGCAGAAGATATTATTAAAATAATAGATTCTCTAGGTCACCCAATTAGCATACCAGATAGCTAAGTACTACTTATCTTTAAAGGTTTAAAATTAGTTCTAGTTATTCCAATGTATAAAGATCTGGAATTTAAAAGATTTTCCCTTATATTCTCCACCACTTGTAGCATTATACTTAAATCCATTACGTTCATGCCAATAAATCGAAGCCTTATTCATTAATGGTTCTTCTACTATAAAAGCTACTATAGGTGTGTTTAATTTTTCTAAAGCTTTTTGAAAAATTGCAGTTCCTACTCCTTTACGCTTATATTCAGGAAGTATGCTTACTTGATCTAAATATGCGAATTCTGTATCCTCATCTAAGAGTAACTTTTTTGTTCTCTCATCATCAAACGTTAGTTCACCAATAACATCCCTAACTTTTATGACGTTAAACTTTTTTTTATGGATACTTGCAAAACCAATAATAGTTTCATCTTTACTCTTTGCGATATATAAATCCACATTAGGATCTTCGATAAGTTCTTTGTAATAGTCAATTCCTACTTCTTTTCTTAAAAAACCACGGTTTTCTAGATCTTTTCGTTGATCTTGAGGGATTTTATCAAAGTCATAAATTTCAATTAAATTTTGTTTAAGTGCTTCATGAACACCTTTCGCATCTTTTAATGTAGCAAGTTCAACTATACAAGTATGTATTTGATTAAATGATTCTATATCTTTCATTATTTTAGCCGAAAATTTTAAATATTTAAAAAAGTTGTATAATCAACTATATTAGTATTAATAGAAAAACCAACTTTTATATGTTTTTTATGGATTTGAGTTTGTAAAGTAAAACATTTTAAATTGATAAGATGAATAGAATTAGTTAAAACTTAATATTTAAAAATTAATTGATGAAAATTATGACAGAAGAAGTATATACCTTTAAAGTAACTCTTGTTTTTTGGAAATTCTATGAATTGGGACTATATTTTGACCTTCCAGAAGTGAGGGACTATTTAGAAAAAGAAGGAACCTTGAAATTGTATAAAGATTATAGGTTCAAAGTAGAAACTAAAGACGGAACTCTAATAGATCAACCATTAAAATGGATTTCTAATCAAAGTCATAAATATGCACCAGTTTGTTTTAAAATTGGAACTTCAGATAGGTTTTCATGTTCTACAGTTCCAAGTATTGTAGGAAAACTACGATTAGAGGGACATATTCATTATGGTTCTATTCTTGTTATCCATTGTGAATTGGTATTTGATATTAGAGAGAATGTTATAAATGTATTAAAAAATGCAAATTATGCAAAAAAGCCGAAATTGGAGTCATCGTTAGAACCTTGGCACCATACATGGATCATTTGGGATGCTAAACCAGATTTTAATAGAGCAGATTATAGGTTTGTAGGAGACGAAATCGGAAAGAATGCTCATTATTCAATAGGACTCACATTACGTACAGACAAATATCGAGAATTGGATCCAATCGCCTATAGAGATCAAATTAAATTAAAAAATCTTTCTCCATATAAAGATGAGTTTGTAATGATCACTCATGCAGGAAATGTAATAATTCCTGGTCCGGGTCTTTTAGATCCGCACACCATGAAGAATTTTTTAATTGATACAATGTTTGGTCCCGAGGTCGGAAATGTTCAAAGATTTTTAATATTAATGCATATGGAGAATATTCTTACCGTCGCTGAAAGATTTGATAAGGTTATATCAGAAACTCGAGCTATGGAGGAAGAGTTAACATTAAGAGATAAAATTGATAGGCTAGAATCCCTTGAGTCGGAGCTTAATAGAATTGTACTTGAATTAAATAAGGATATTATCATTTCGAAAATAACACGCTTGCTTTTCACGAGTACATTTAAGACAAGTATGTTTAATGAAATGATTGACAAATTAGATGGGTTTACATTTTCCAAGCAAACAGATGATGTGATAAAAAGAATCAGGACATCCTTAAATAGGGAAAGGGGTACTTTGGATACTAAATCATCAGCGATCGAAAATAAGTTTTTAGCGATACTAAATTACCTTGCCCTGTTTGAATTAGCCACTTTAGTGATTTCTTTAGCTTTAGGAGACATTTTCGGAGGAGACCTTCCGGGGATTGGCGTAATCCAGATTATTGTAGCACTATCTATTGTTGTAATAGCAATAATACTGTTACGAATACAAGAGAAAAAGTTGTGAATACAGATTTACTCACTCTTTTTTTTTTTTATTTTTTATCCGTAATTTGCGCAAACTTAATAAAAAATTTAAAGTTTTTAAGAATATGAAATATGGTTATTATGTTAGGGGTCCTTTGAATTATCCAGAAATTCGCGATTTAACATTAAGAGTAGAAAAACTAGGGTTTGACTCTATTCACGTGAATGACCATCTTATTGGTTTTGATGCGGCTCAAGATAAAAAAGATCCATATTTAGAGGCTGTAACGTTATTAGCTGCTTTAGCTGCAGAAACACATACAGTGAAATTAGGTCATATTGTTCTATGTAATTCTTTCCGAAATCCCGCTTACATGGCTAAAATGATTTCAACATTAGATAATATATCTAATGGTAGAGTCTTAATGTGGCTTGGAGCTGGATGGTATCTGGAAGAATATAAAGCTTATGGATATCCTTTTCCTACTCCTAAAAGAAGAGTTGACGAACTTGAAGAATCACTTATTATTTATAAGAAATTATTTACTGAGGATGTTACCGATTTTGAAGGCAAATTTTGGAAGCTTGAGAGGAATAGAAATTATCCGAAACCCATACAAAAACCATATCCGCAGATAGTTTTAGGAACAAGTGGAAAAAGAATGACAGATATCGCCTGTAGAGAAGCAGATGGTATAAATATTCCCTATTTGTTAGGACCTTTTAAACTAGAGAAAATTTCTACTCAAATATCTGACATTAAAGAGAAATTGAAGAAATATAATCGTGATCCATCAACATTCGAAATATCCCTGTTCTGTACAGTTATTTTAGCACAAAATCAAGAAGATCTTGAGAAGATAAGGAGAACACACAAAATTATGAAGAGAAATCTTCCACATATGTTTATTGGTACGCATGAAGAACTGAAAGAAAAGATTATTCAGGTAGAAAACATGGGTGTAGACAAAATGGTCATGAGCCTCGGACAATCTGGATTAGACGATTCACTAGCAGTTTTTAATAAAGAAGTGATGTAATTGTACAGATTGAACTAGGATTTACCTTATTTAAAAGAAAAAAAATAGATAAATAAAAATTAATATCTTGTTCTGGTTGCTTGAATTCGTATCTTAGCTTTTATGTTTTCGTCAGCGTCCTGAACAATAACGTATTGTGTTTTTTGTGGTAGTTTGATTTCAAATTCCTGTTCGGCGACAGTCTGGTCTTTTTTCAAATGATCCATTTCCCTTATAATCACTTTTAAATGTTCAGTTGCCTTTTTTCCTACTTTTACAGTTTTAAATTGACTCCACAGTGACAAATCCGCTTTGGAAGTGAACGTCTGATTTTTCTGGAGTTTAATAACTCCTTTGTTTGGAAATCTTGCTTTTAAAGTTTTTGGACCATCTATCTTGAAGTAAAATTCCCCCACTCTCCCAAATGCATCATAATCCTTTCTAGTTTTCAGAGACATAAGGTCTAAGCTTATTAAAAATCGTTCTTTCTCTTCTCCAACATTATCTTGTGTAAATGTCTCTCCTTTCGCGTGGGTTTTCTTACCTTTTACATAAATTCGTCTTGCTATATCCATACACCTTTATTTTTTGATTTTTTTTGAAAATATAGTTTAACCTAAATATATTTATAATTTTTCTCAATTTATTTATTAAAAATTTAATAGTGCCTATATGCTCCTAAACTAAGTTTTGTATTAAAACAAGAATGATGATTGAGTCGGTTTTAAGGGTAAGAGGTTTATTAGTTGTATCAAAAACTATTATTTCTGCATTTCATTATTTTTAAGAAGTTCCTCTACTCTTCTCCTAACAGCCTCAATTATAAACTCGGAGTGTGAGCGATAGCCTAATTCTTTCTTTTTCTTAATCAGATTTAAAACCGTTTCAACTAATTCCTCAGGTAACCTAACCGTGCGATAATTTGACATCTCTGTAAAACCCTTATTTTTATAAGTTCTTATTAATTTGTATTAACTCATGATTCATGAGTGACATTAACACTTAAGCTACAGTAACTAAAAGTATTCTCTTTTTTTTAAGTGTGTTGATTTTACATCAAAGATTTTACATTATTGTAATTGAAATATTCAATATTAATAAACTTCAACGATTTTCTGTGAGTTTTACATCAAAATGTTTGAAAAAATTAACAAAATGTTTGAAAAAATTGAAACTTTATATACTTTTTTGATTAAGTATACTATAAGGCAAAATTTTGAATCATAATTGACACATAATGACTCATTATTTATAATCATACAATTTAGAGATATCAGATATTAAATGTTATGTGGTGATATTCAATTTGATGAGATTAAAAAATAGACCTTTAAATTCTGAAAGTTTTTCTGAATTTTTTAATAAAATACCAATTCCTACATTTGCTTGGCATATTGTAGGAGAAGAATTAGTTTTAATTGACTTTAACAACGCTACTGAGAAACTTTCTTTTGAAGGGATAAGTCTTGGAATAAAGGCTTCAGAATTATTTAAGGATGATAAGAAAATTCTTACAAATTTATTTAGGTGTTTAAGGGAAAAATGTAATTTTTCTGAAGAATTAGAGTTTCATATGAAAACTACAGATGAGCTAAAAATTTTATTTACTACCTATACATTTCTTCTGCCAGATTTAGTGATTTTCCATGTAGAAGATATGACAATGCAAAAACAAGTAAGGAAGGCGTTACAGGAGGCGCGTGATGTTCTTACTGGACTTGAATTGATAATTAATCAAAGTCCTGCTGTAGTAATTCTTATTCGAAACGAAGAGGGTTGGCCGGTTGAATACATAACAGATAATATTAGACAGTTTGGATACGAACCTAGTGATTTTTACTCGCACATATTACAATTTGCAGACCTCATACATCCTGATGATCTGAAGGATGCGATTACCGAATCTTACTTAAAATGTCAAAATGGTACAAACGAATTTGTCCAAGAGTATAGAATCATTTCGAAATTAGGCGCACATCGGTGGATTAACATTAGAACCTGGGTTAAACGTGATAGAGATAATAATATCACACATTTTCAAGGAATTATTCTAGACATTACTGAACGAAGGCAAACAGAGGAAAAATTGAAGGAGTCTGAGGAGAAATTCAGGAAGATTACTGAACAATCGTTATTAGGTGTTGCTATTTTTCAAGAGGGGAAAATTAAATATGTTAATAAAGCATTAGCGAATTTAGCTGAATATTCCCCAATAGACATAAAAGAATGGCCACTAAATGAATTTGTTAAACTTGTACATCCAGAAGATTTACCAACTGTAATGCAGCGCATGCAAGAAAAACTAGAAGATATTAAAGATGTTGTATCCCGATATATTTTCAGAATATTAACTAAGTCAGGAAAAATCAAATGGCTAGAAATCATTTCTAAAGTGATAATCTATCAGGGTTCACTAGCGATTTTAGCTACAATGATCGACATAACAGAGAAAAAACAAGCCGAAATAAAGCTACAAGAATCAGAAGAGAATTTGAAAAAACTAAACGAGGTATTAGAGCAAAAAGTATCAGAAAGAACTAGAGATCTAAAAAAATCTGAAGAAAAATATCGTTTCTTGTATAATGAAACTCCAATAGGTATCGGTACCGCTACGAAAGATGGTAAGGTAATTGCCATGAACAAAACAATGGAGGAAATTGTAGGATATGGCATAAAGGAATTAAATGAAATGGGAATATCATCCTTATATGTAAATTCTAATAGACGAGAACAATTACTTTCAATTTTACAAAAAGAAAGTCGAGTACAAGACTTTGAAGTCAGACTAAAACGAAAAGATGGTACTGAATTCCTGGCCTTAATGGATATTGCTATTATAGATTTGAAGGGAGAAAAGATTATTCATTCAACCGTGCGAGATATTACTGAGCGAAAATTAACAGATATTAAATTGAAAGAATCTGAAGAAAAATATCGTGGATTCGTGAATAATATTTCAGATATAATATACGAACTTGACATAAGCGGTAAGTGTTTGTATGTAAGTCATCAATTGTTCGGTATTTCTGGATTTGCTCCAGAGGAAATGATCGGTCAAAAAGTTTTTAAATTTGTGCATCCAGACGATTTAATGAAAGTCGCCGAGGAGGTTAAAAGAGCATTTAAGTCTGATGTTATTCAGTACATTGAATTCAAATTACGACATAAAGATGGCCATTACATTCCAATATCTTCAAGGTTCAATGTGATAACAATTGGAGAAAAACAAAAACTTACGGGTGTCCTTGTGGATATGACTGAACGCAAGAAAGCAGATCAAAAATTACAAGAATCTGAAGAAAAATATCGTCAGTTATTTAATACTTCTCCATTTGCAATTTTACTCTTTGATATTAAGGGAAAAATCCTTGATTGTAATGATACAACGAGTATGATCACAGGATATTTAAAAGAAGAACTTATAGGTAAGAATTTTAAGAATTTTAATTTCTATGTTGATCCTACGCAATCGAAATTAGATGAAAGACGAAGTACAGTTAGCTCAGGTAATATTCCTGAAGCTAGAGAGCTATTATTATATAGAAAAGATGGAAGTCAATTTTGGGCTAGAAGTCAAATTGAATTTGTCAATTTTGGAGAAGATACTTATATACAAGCAATTATTCGCGATATAACTGAAAAAAAAAAAGCTGAAGATAAATTAAAAGAATCTGAAATAAAATATAAAGAAGCATATAACAAAGCTGAGTTTTATAAAGATATATTTACACACGATATTAATAATATTCTTTCTAATATAAAATCGGCAATTGAACTTAGTGCAATGTATTTAAAAGACCCTAACCGAATACCTGATGTGGAAAAGCTTTATGAGGTCATTCGAGGACAATTTAAAAAAGGCTCGAGTCTTGTTTTAAACATCCGGAAATTATCACAAATTGAGGGTTCTGTTTCATTGGTGAAATCTATTGATATTAACGATGTCCTAAAAAAAGAAATAGATTTCACTCTTAAAAGCTATCAAACTCGAGATGTTAAGATACGGACACACGGTTTTGAAAGAGGAATTTTAGTTAATGCAAATGATCTTTTGATAGATTTATTTAATAATCTATTTAATAATTCCATTAAGTATAATGATAGCCGTGTTGTGGAGATAGATGTAAAAATGTCTAGAGAAAAGAAGAATAACACAAACTACATTAAACTTGAATTTTTAGATAATGGAATAGGAATACCAGACAAGCGGAAAGAAACACTATTTGAAAAGGAGTATGTTAAAGATATATCTTCTAAAGGATTAGGGATAGGTTTGACCCTCGTTAAAAAAATTGTTGAAAGTTATAGAGGGGAGATTTGGGTTGAAGATAGAATCAAAGGAGATTACAGGCAAGGGACAAATTTTATTGTATTAATTCCTGAAGCATTATGAACTCTACTTTTTGCTAATAATTTTTTTTAAATTATCAATAGTACCAATTTTTTCAAGAAATATTGATGGATCACTTAAAACCAGGTCAAATAATTCATAAAATGCAAGGTCTATCAATTTATTAATATCCACGTTTAAGGATTTGCTTAGTTTAGTTAATTTTTCATTAATTTCACTTGAGATTTGAATAGGAACCTTCTCACTCAAAACAACCACTCTGATTTCTTTATTAGTATATATAAATATTTTTAAATGCCTTTAAATAGCAAACGAACTTCTGTCTTGTTCGATTTAATAATCTAGTAGAGAATTATTTTAAAAACTTTAGTTTATACAAAACAACTTCATTATTTTACACAAAGATCTATTTATAATTAATAACTAATACCGCAACTAATACAATTACTCCTCCAATGATATTCCATAAAACAATTGATTCACTTCTCTGAAGGAGTAATGAGAATAAAAGGGTAATAAATGGCTCGATGTATAAAAACGAAGCTGCTTTTGAAGATTTTAATTTTTGTTGGGACTTCTGCCAAATATAGTATCCAAGGATATAACAGCCAATCCCCACGTAAAGAGCACACAGGAATAAGATAAGGTTGAAGAAATTTAAGACAAAAACCTGTAGTTCATTATTTATCAAAACGAAAATGAAAAGTTCAACAGTACCAAAATAGGCAATATATTTTAACATTTTAATGTTAGAATTGCTGTTTTTTATGATTTTTTTTGTCATTATGGAATACATAGCCCATAAAAAAGGAGTTATAATGGCAAATATATATCCAATAAAATTCGGTGATTCAGGAGTAAGGTTTGTCAAATCACCACCAGTGATTAAGAAAAACCCTCCAATAGTAGCAAGTAAGAAGCCACTAATTTTTAATGAATTCAATTTCTCATTGAAGAAGATTAAAGCTAAAATAGTTATAATAACTGGTGCTAAAAGGCAAACAATCAACGCGGGAAGTGAAGGTCCAATAGTTTCAATGGCACTATATTGTGCTAGGAAAAATAAAGAAACCCCCGCAAAACTCGAAAAGAAAATTAAAATCCAGTTATTTCTTGAAAATTTAAGATTATCTATTACATTAAATTCATTCGTTTCAGTTTTTCTTCTCCTTTTTCTTAATTTTAGATACAAGTCAATTAATAGAAAAGTGGCCGAGGCAATTATAAAACGATATAATGCGATAGATAAAGGAGGTACAAATTCTAGAGCAATATCGACTATTATGAACGAAAAACTCCACACTATTACCATCAATATTAATTCTAAATATATTAACAACACTTCAGAGAATCACTTCTTTATTGTTAAAGCAATTGTACAATAAGATATTTCCACTATGATGATTTATTAAGAATAGTAAATTAAGAACAATAATAATTATTTTTGGAAAGGAATCTCTTGAAGAAAATAAGCTATAGATTAAGTATTGGAATTGTTGGGAGCAAAGAATTATCTAAAAGGATATTTTTAAATAGCCTTAAAAGGTCCGCAATTGATATAAATATCTCAGATGATAAACTTGAATTTCTACTAGTCTATAAACAAATTCCTATTAAAATTAAGGTTTTTTTAGCCGTTAGGCTTGAAGATTTAATTTACAATTTTGAAAGAATCGAGAATCTTGATGTTTTAATTTTAACCCTAAATTTATATGAACCGGATGCGATAAATTATTATAATAAGGCATTGATTGATGAATTTAATGATGCTTTATCATTCCAGGGATTATCCATATTAGTAGGCATGACTATAGATGAGATTTTCAACAACTCTCCTTCAAAAAATTTGAAGATAAGTCGATTTCACTTAGAAAAACTTACAAAAGAACTTAATTTAATCTATTGTTTTGAAATTTACAATAATGATAGTGATGTAACCGAAATTTATAATAAATTATTAGACGATTTCGCCTTCAGGTTTCAATATTCTAGTCCTGATTTGTTTGAACAAGCAAAGAGTTATGGTAAACACCTCCTTGGTTAAATTAATTTTATGCATCAACCATCAAAAATTCACTTTTTTACTTTTTTATCACATTGAAAAAAAATTATTTATTAGCTTAAAACTTAATATTAACTTAAGACAAAACTAATTATTCTATTTTAAGAAAGGGTATAAAAGAAATGGATTTCGCTCGGTTCATACAAATATTTGTTGTACAAGGATTAATAGCATTATTCTTTCTATTTATGGCATATATTGTTTTAAAAAGAGGAAGGAAACGAATTAATATCTATCTAAGTAGTTTTTATCTTTCTGTTACTGTTGGAGGCATAATAAACATGATTTACGCTAATATCTTCAATGACACTGTTGTTTTTGTTATGCATTTTATTACTTATTACCTCGCCTGTTTTTCAATGGCTTTTCTTTTAGTTTTCGTGTTAATTCTTATAAAACCAGCAGATCATATAACAATCAAATTTCAATATTTAATTCTGATAGTTTCTGGATTATTAATATTAGGGCTTCTATTAATCCCAAATGGAATAGTAATAAACAAAACAACAAACTGGAAACCTGATTGGAGTGAATTTTTTCTAGTTTACTCCGTAATAGTTTGTAGTTGCATTTTTATAATTCCTACAACCTATTATTCAATTAAGCTATATAAAAAATTTGAAAATGAATACTTAAAGAGAAAATGGAAATATTTTATAATCGGAATATCTGCCTATTTTTTTCTCTATTATGGAACATCAATTTCCAATACTTTAAATAATGACACTTTTAGATTAGTGTGGTCTATAATATCTTTACCAACATTAATTAGTCTATACTTGATATACTATGGTGTAGTGCAACAACTTGAATAATAAATGATGGTTCTTTATTAAGCCCCTCATCAATCAAATTTGAATCGAATACGGATTTGTATTCATTTTCATAAAAACAGTAAAATAATAAATATCTGAAATGATAAATAATTACATTAATATAAAATAAATTAAATTAAAATAAAACAAAATTATCTCTCAATGTGAGTTCTTATGGTTTTATTTGCGATGAGTCTTACACGAATTTTAACAATCTATGTAGCTCAAGGTATAGTTTGCGTTTTCTTTATCTACTTAGCTTACAAAATCCTTAAGCGAGATAGAAAACGATTGAACATTATATTTGCGGGATTCTATATATCACCCGTAATTGGATTTATTGTAAACTTTATCTCTGGTCCTCTTACTGATGAAACTCTCGTGATTGCTCTAAATTTCATAACCAATTTTGGGATATTTTATTCAGTAATTTTTCTTGTAGTGTTCGATTTAATTCTACTAAAGTCAGAAAAGATCATTAATACAACAAAACAGTTAGCAATCCTTATATTATATGGTATAGCTCTTTTTGGCATGATTTTCTTTGTATTCGTCCCAGGTATGGGTGTCGAAATGGCTTTGGGTGCTACAGGCGAAGCACCAGATTGGTCGCCACATTGGATGCTTCCATTTTTTCTCTATGTGTTAATTGTTGAATCTGTTTTCGCTGTTGGTCCTTCTCTTTATTTGTCGTTAAAAATATATAAAAAATTTGAAGACGAGGAACTCCGGAAGAAGTGGAAGCTGTTTATTATAGGGTTTTGTTGTCTTGCTATCTTTATGTACGGAATATTTATATCTAATTATCTAAATGATGCAACATTTAGGTTAGTAATGGGGGCTACAGGTTTGATACTAGCAATAATTAGTGGATCTCTTATATATACCGGTGTCGGTCGTCAATTAGAGAAATAAATAATAATTTTTTATCTTATTTTCTTTCATTATTTACTCTACTATCTTAAATTTTATTATGACTAACTAACATTATATTATATAAATATAGAAATTTTTGATTTGAAGCAAACTATATTGTACTAGATATTCAATTTATAAAACTCCTTCATATTTCATAGATAAGTTGCCAAGCATAGAGGATAAAAGCCTAAATCTAATACGGGTAAGAGGTATTGGCCCGTCAGCGGCAGAACGATTAATAAATGCAGGAATAAAATCTATTGAGCAAATAGCAAATTCTAAAATTTCAGAATTAGCTTGGATCAAAGGAATAGGGAAAATTTCTGCTAAAAAAATAATACAGAATGCAAATGAATTGATAAATCTGGAAAGAGGAATCCAACAAGTATTAAACGCGATAAAAGTAAATTTTGCAAAGAATTGTCCTAAATGTGGAGGGGATATGATCGAAAGGTTTATAATTCTTGGACCTGAAAAGAGACTACGAGCTAATCAGTGTAAATTGTGCAAGTTTTATATGCCAATCTAATTGGAACTATTAATATAATTTCCATCAATATCCATTGGTTCCATACTCAAATCCAAAAAGTGAAGAGAAATACATAAGATACAAAATAAAGTGAAATAAACAGAATTCCTGCTTTTTTGTCAACTTTTTTCCTTGCTGCAATTGTAATGAATACGATAAGACTTGCTAACAACGTAAATAATACAGTAGGAACAGCAAGTCTAGCAGTCACAGATTGTGGCCAAAATACTTGCCCTATTCCTATTGACAGCGTAGAATCAACTATACAAGATCCAACAATATCGCCAATTGCAATTGAATGTTGCTTTAATCTAAGGGCATTAATATCGACAGCTAACTCAGGAAGTGAAGTTCCAATAGCCACAATAAAAAAACTAATAACATATTCATGAATGTTTAATGAGCGTGAAAGGGTTATTACAGAGTTTATAATCATGTAAGATGCTAATGCTACTCCTCCGAATCCTAAAATTGCAAATAAAAGATGAAATTTCTTACTTTTAGGATTCTCTATTTTTTCAATCACTTCTACCCGATGCAAAATACTCTCCTTATTAGCATTATATATTAACCACATGTAAATACCCAAACTCCCCACCATAAGAATAGCATTAAGCCTGGTAATATATCCTTTCTCAACAATTGTATAAATTACAATAAGCGATAAAATTTCACAGGAACCTAAAATGATGATATCCTTTCTATGGACGGTAATAATTGTTCCTGTAACTAATGGGAGTAGGCCAAACACTAATGTAAGTTGTGTCAAGTCTGAACCCACCGAATCTCCTACATTTATATCCCCATGCCCTAAAGAACTAGACATAAGAGAATTAAAAATCTCTGAAATATCTGTACCTATCGAAACTAATGTTACTCCTATTATTAGTGGTGATATTCCTAAAGCTGCTGCAAGAATAGCAGAATGTTTAACAGCTATCATGCTAGAGAATATAATAATGGTTAATCCACTAACAAGGATTACCACTGCTAATATGATTTCAAGCATTTTATTATAATTATTAATTTTCTTTCTTAAATTAATATAAATTTCGTGTTTTAGTTAATAGTTAAGGAGAAAAATTATGGAACATCGCAAACTATTCTGTAGCACCACTGTTAATCATGTCAAATCACATATAAAACTATCCATTTTTAATCCGCAATATATCCATATCTTGTCCAATATTTTAGTAAAATTCTTAAGGAAAAATATAAGAATAATATCTTATGGATAATGAAAAACATGAATTTCATATCTCTCTAGAGAAAGAAATATTCGATAAATTAGAATCCATTAGAGAATATCACGGAATAAAGAATATCACTGAAATCATTAGATTTTTGATAACAAAAGAATGTAGGAAAATAAAAAAAGCTGTATAAACTTGCATTCCTCTTTTGAAAAAGAGGTTTTTCCTAAAAATTGTATGATTTGAGAGATGGTAAATCAAAACACTTTTTATAAATTACTTTTGCATATTCGAATGGCATTTAGAAGAAAAATAGGAATTGAACTAATTCTCCATTTACTAATTATTATCCATTAACTTAAAAAGAGAAAAGAAATAAATGAAATAAAGGGCAAAGTGAAATGCACAGAATTCCTACTTTCTTATCCTATTTTACCTTTCAGCAATTGTTATAAATACTAGGAGTTTTATTTGTTAATATAATGAATTCCAAATCAAAATTAGATTATTTGTTGAAAAAATAGTAATTTTAAAGATACATAAATTCCAAAATAAAATAATAAAAGCATGGATTCCCATTTTTTAAGAGTCTTCTCAGTCCATAAAAAGTAATATGTTATTGAGATTGCTATAAACAGCATCGGTATATCAAATAGTAGTAAAATAAGGGGTACGTTAAAACTTGATATTATCGCACCTGACCCTGTTGCTAAAAGAATGTCGCAGACATTTGACCCTAAGATGTCCCCTACAGCAATACCTGCTGACTTTCGGCGCAAAGCAATTAAGTCAACTGAAAGTTCGGGAATACTTGTTCCAATACCTATAATTAGAATCCCTATTACATTTGCAGGAAGATTGAATTCTTTAGCTAAGCTTATAGAGGCAATTACTGTTATTTCAGCGGCAACCAATAAAATAAAAAGACCTAATGAAAATATTCCGATGTCTTGCTTTAATGATGTCGTTTTCTTAACCTGTCCAACAGGGGCGAAATCATGTGCATCTAATTCTTTTTCTTCAATATATCCGTTCTCAAACTTTCCATGGACAATTTTTTTTTCGCTTTTTATAATCAATATTAAGTATAAGAAATAAAAAATGATCAGAAAAAGAGCTTCAAATTGGGATATGACTCCGTCAATACTAACTAATACAAAAGCAGTTAAAGAAATAAATAACATTGTGCCTTCTCTTCTTAATATCCATTTACTCACATAAATATGTTGACTTAATCCTAATATTCCTAAAATGAGTGTAATTTGAACAAAAAAAGATCCGACTTTATTTCCAATAACTATCCCATCAATGTATGGATCAACTCCTAATAATTTATCTATTCCGCCCATTACACTTACAGCAATTTCGGGTAAACTTGTACCAAGCGCTAAAATTGTTAAACCAACCATCAAATGACTCATGCCACGCCGAAAAGCAATGTTTTCTAATCCAATAATTACAAGCTTACCGCCATAAAATAAACCAATAAATCCTATTGCTATAAATAGTATAAATTCAAACATCTTTTAACAAATATATAATTAAATTATATCAGATTTCTAAAATTCTCTTTTATATTCAAGTAATAATAGTGGAGCCCTAGAAACTAAAGTAATCAATGCCAAATTATTTAATTTAGAGGATAATTTATAAGATAAATTACGGTTATCAATGTTAACAGTTGGTATAATGTTAAAAATATATATAAATATATCCATTTTTTATCCAATATCATCCATACATTATCCATAGATTGTAAACTAATTAAAATAAATTATTCAAAAACTAACTAATAGTTAGAACGTAAAGAATTTCATATTTCTCTTGAGGAAGACATATTCGCTAAATTAGAAAATATTAAAGAATTTCATGGAATAAAAAATATCACTGAAAATATTAGATTTCTAATAGTTTAGGTAAATAAGGAAATAAAAAGATTCAGTAAACTATAGACTTCTCTGTTTAAAAGATATTTTTCTTAAAAATTATAATATGTTCCTTTATCTTTCAGATAATAAAATCCGAACCTTTCTCTCCGCCTGGCTTTCATAGCTTCAGTCTGCCATCCCATATCGAATGTATAGAATTGAGATTTATGGAGTTTCAACGCTTCATATACTTTATATCTTAAATTTCCAATCCTAATTTTTACTAAATTATCTCCTTGGGCTTTTAAAGGATTATAGAGATTATAGACATAAAATTCTAAATTAATTAAATTAAGTTCTTGAGCTACCTTTATCGCAATATCATGGGTAGCTTGATGATCAGGATGTCCGTTGTGATCGCTTGGAATTACAAATCTATCAGCATCTACTACAATATCTTTAATTCTCTCTACTGCATTATTGACATTATTCTTTAATCCTTGATCGTGATATTTTAAGAAATGCCTATTCTCTTGATTTACTCCTAAATATGCACCAGCAGCATCTGCTTCCTTTAATCGGATTTCAGCAAGCTTATCTTCCGATATTCTTGTTTCTTCGCAATCTTCCAGTTGGTTTTCTTCTCTAGCTTTTCGATATCCTGCTCTGCCATCAGTGAACCATATAATATGAATTTCATGACCCTCTTCAATCCATTTCATAATTGATCCGCCAACACCATAGCTTTCATCATCAGGATGAGGAGCAAAAATAACGATCTTCATTTTTGTTTATTTTAAAATATCTTGATTGAATTATTTTAAGAAATATAGAATGAAAAAAATTTCTTCTTTTTTGAATTTGATGATTGTTATAGAAATTAGATGATTCATTTAGAATTTAATAATAACACATTATATTTCACTCTTAATTTATAGAAATAAAATTATAAATCTTTAAGTTGAAATAGTTATTAAAGGACTTAGAACCAAGTTAACACATACTGAAAATTTTAAAGATTATGTTGTGAGCCTAATGTCATCAGAATTTGAAAAGAATTTGGAAAAATATGCTGAAGTGATCGTAAAAGTAGGCCTAAATTTACAACCAGGACAAGGTCTATTGATAGGAGCCCCCCGGCAGAGTGCTTATGGAGTATCAATTGAAATAGTACCCTTAGTTCGTTTGATTACAAAGAAAGCTTATCAAAGTGGAGCCAAACTAGTTGAAGTTTTATGGGGGGATGAACAAATAAGGTTAATTCGATTTCAACATGCTTCACGGGATTCCTTTGAAGAATTTCCAACATGGAGGACGAATGCTTCATTTGAGATTTCGAAAAATGATGACGCAATGTTACTTGTTATGGCAGGAAATCCAGATTTGCTCGCAGGGCAAGATTCTGATCTTATCTTAACTACCCATAAATCATATTTCAAGCATAATAAACCTTCAGCTGATTTACGTAGAAGCGGAATGGGTAATTGGTCAGGATTTGCTGCACCCGTTGAAGGCTGGGCAAAAAAAATCTTTCCAGATATCCCTCCTGCCGACCGAATGGCTAAATTTTGGGATATGATATTCGATATTTGTAGGGTGAAAGAAACGGATCCAATTGCAGCATGGGAGAAACATATTAAACAGCTTGGTGTTAGAGCCAATTATCTCAACCGAAAAAAATATTCTGCCTTAAAATATAATGCACCTGGAACAGATCTAACAATCGGGCTACCAAAGGGCCATATCTGGAAAAGTGCCAATATGACAACTAAAAGCGGAATTACTAATACCGTGAATATACCAACAGAGGAAATATTCACTACTCCACATAAGGAGAAAGTAGAAGGTGTTGTGACCTCAACAAAACCACTTCCAACCGAAGTTTTAATTGATGGTTTAAAATTGACGTTCTCTGATGGAAAAGTTATAGAAATAAGTGCTACAAAGGGAGAAAGTTATCTGAGAAAATTACTTGAAACTGATGAAGGTGCATCTAGATTAGGAGAGGTTGCGCTGGTCCCCCATAGTTCTCCAATATCTCAATCTGGAATACTTTTTTATAACATCCTAATAGATGAAAACGCATCCTGTCATATTGCCTTAGGTAATGGTATCAAAGCATGTTTGGAAAATGGATTAGAAATGTCAAAAGAAGAATTTTCAGCTGCAGGAGGGAATCAGTGTTTATTTCATATAGACTTCATGGTTGGATCCAATAAAATGGATATTGACGGAATAAAAGAAGATGGAACAGCTGAACCGGTTATACGTCAAGGGGAATGGGCATTTACTATATAAAAAATTTATAATGAAAATTGATTCTTTATAATTTCTTTATTCTATTTTTTTACAAATGTTATCAATTTTTTCTATTGTTTGATCGACAATATCGTCTGAATGAAGTATACAAGTATAAAACCTACTTCCTGCGACAGATATTATCTCTTGATCAACTAAGGCAGCACCCATTTCTCCCATAAAATCCTTTCTCTTCGGGAGTTCTCCTATTTGTTTTGCGTCTCCCATATTAAGCCCAAATACACAGCTCGTATGAAAATGAACAGTTCCCCCATAATTGTAAGAAAACCAAGGGAGATCATATTTATCAAATACTTTATTTAAACCAGTCGATAGTCTATTACCAGCTCTTATCGCTTTTTCTGTAGCATTTGTTTCTTCGACAAATTTAATAGTATAATATGCAGCGGCACAGGTTAATGGGTTCGCAGCTATTGTTCCGCCAGAATAAGCTCTTTTTCCTCCACTAACTCCCGCGGCACACATACTCATGACATCAGCTCTTCCGCCTATTGCGGCGGCTGATGGAAAACCGTGTCCAATAATTTTCGCAAAAACAGAAATATCCGGATTAAACCCAAAATAAGCTTGACCTCCTCCCATATGTAACCTAAATGCACAAACAACTTCATCAGAAATTAAAAGAGCTCTGTTTTCATGGCATAGTTCTTCAACCTCTTTATTAAAACCCGGTCTAACAGGATTAGCACCAGATTCTCCACCCATTGGCTCAAGAATAACAGCTGCAACTTTTCGTTTCTCTTTAAACATCTGTCTTAACGTTTCAATATCGTTTGGAGGGCAGGAGTCAATCCATTTGAATACAGTTTTTGGGATTCCATGTGACTCTAATAATTTAGTACCGGGTACATGCATGTCATACACGAGCTGGTCTGACCAACCATGATAAGATCCACCTATTTTAATCACCCACTTCCGGTTAGTAAATGTTCTAGCAATTCTAATCGCTAACATATCAGCTTCAGTTCCACTCTGCAGCCATCTTATTATTTCACAAGATGGAAAATGTTTCTGTAATGCTTCAGCTGCTAGATATTCATATTCATTAGTAATCCCATGGCAAGGACCTACATTTTGAATTACTCCTACAACCTTATCTATTAATGGCTTATATTGATGGCCCAGGATTATTGGGCCTCCACACATTAAGTAATCTGTCAGAACTACATCGTCTACAGTCTCCATATAGCAATCGTACACTCGTTTACTTGCTAAAGGGAACGGATGATTAAAAGCAAGATTATGCTCCACACCACCAGGAATGATTTTACATGCTCTTTCATATGCCTCTTTAGACTTTGGATGATTCTTATGATATCTCTCAATTATCCCCTTTAATTCCTCTGGTTTAAAGTTTTTAATTGGTTGATCTACAATATTTTTGATTTTGGCTTTCATTTCTTCATATTTCATACTACTCATGATATCTCAATGTGAAGGTTATTTCGGTAAGTAACTATAAAAAATTAATTAATAAATTAATTATAGCATCAAAAAAGAAGTTTTTTTTTAAATGTCTGATTATTAACCTAATCTTAGATTTAGCACAATAAATCTTTATTTGCATTAAAATCATTTATATTAAATATGTCAGACTTACAAAAAAAATATATTCTTGCGATAGACCACGGTACGGGAGGACCTAAGAGTGCAATAGTTTCTATTCATGGAAAGGTTATGGATTGGTCATTTGAGGAAGTTCCCTTACATGTTTCTAAAGGGGGTATAGCAGAACAGGATCCAGGTGATTGGTGGGACGCAATTCTTAAAACATCTAAACAAGTCATTGATAATGGGAAGGTTTCTGTTGATGATATTGTTGGTGTTTGTAATACAAGCCAATGGAGCGGTACAGTTGCGGTAGATAAAAATGAAAACCATTTAATGAATTCGATTATTTGGATGGATACTCGAGGATCCAAATATATTTCGCAACTCTATAAAAGTTTAATTAAAGTGGGTGGTTATCCAATCTTAAAAATTCTAAAACTTTTAAAAAGGACAGGGGGTGCTCCAGCTTTTCATGGGAAAGATCCTATAGCTCATATATTATGGATAAAAAATGAACTACCTGATATATATGAAAAAACGTATAATTTCTTAGAACCACAAGACTATGTAAATTTAAGATTAACTGGTAAATTTGCTGTATCAAATGTATCTATTCATTTACATTGGATAACAGATATTAGAGATATTAATAATATCAAATATTCTAAAAAATTAATGAAAATGTTTAAAGTAGATCCATCGAAATTTCCCTCAGATATAAAGACTTCGATAGATATACTTGGGGCTATTAAAAAAGATGTAGCGGATGAGTTAGGATTAAATAGAGATACAAAAGTAGTAATGGGTGCTCCAGATGTTCCTTCAGCAAATATAGGATCAGGAGCGATTCGAGATTATGATGGTCACATTTACATTGGAACGTCAGACTGGATAGGTTGCCATGTACCTTATAAGAAAACGGATATTGTTCATAATATGGCAAGCGTACCATCTGCAATTCCAGGAAGATATATTTTGGCTAACGAACAAAACATTGCTGGTGGAGCGTTATCATTTTTAAGAGATAAAATTTTATATCATAAAGATGAACTTCTAAAAGAAGCATCTGTTCCTGACGTTTATAAAATATTTGACCGAATTGTAGAAAAGATTCCGGCTGGTTCGAATAATTTAATTTTCACGCCTTGGCTAATTGGTGAGAGATCTCCCATTGATGATCATACAATTCGAGGAGGTATATATAATATATCCTTGGAGATGTCCCGTGAGCATTTAATTAGAGCTATATTTGAAGGTGTAGCATATAATGTCAAGTGGCTCTTTATTTCCGTTGAGAAATTCATTCAAAAATGGAAAATGAAAGCAAATCCAGGAATGACAAAAAAAGATGTTGTAATGCCCGAAATTAACATTATAGGTGGTGGAGCTCAAAGTAATATATGGTGCCAGATATTTGCTGATGTCCTAAATAGAACTATTAGACAAGTAAAAGACCCAATACAAGCGAATGCTCGAGGAGCCGCTTTTATAGCATCAGTAGCACTTGGTTATCTTCAATGGGATGATATTCCGAAGTACATCGAATATTCAAATATCTTTAAACCCAATCCAGATAACAGAAAAATCTATGATAAGTTGTTTGGAGAATATGTAAACATCTATAAATCCATGGGAAAGATCTACAAACGTCTTAATAAATGAAAAATAAAAAAATTTATCTAAAATTTATCTTCTTCTTTGTCTTTTCTGGTCTTCTTCTTTTTCATGATGAAGCATGACTACAATGCCCAATACAAGCATCGCTGTATCATCTGAAACATCAGGATCTATTTTTACACCGTAAGTACCTTTAATTTTAAACAATTTTTTTTTAATTAAAGCAATCTCCTTACCCTCTTTAAAAATCTTATATTTCAGAGCCCAAATATTTCCTTTCATAGTTAGGGTTTTGTTTTCATCAGGATCTTCAAACCAAAATTTAGGCTTAATAGAAACCATTTTCTTTTTCATCTTACCAATAAATTTGTCATCGTCAGTTTCTCCTCCCTTGTAAAAAGAATACGTAGACCGTAGAGAAACAATTTTTTCATGGGCAGTTAATATTGCCTTGTCTTCCAAATCTCTCAGACGATAGGTATTGCCAATTTTAATTAATTTACCCTTAAAGTAGCCAAGTTCCTCTTTATCAGGAGTCATTACCTTAACTTTATCTTTGAAAGATATTAATTTCTCTTGTAACAAAAATTCTCTTTGTTTAGTTAATTCCATTATTGCCTCAACTCATAACGTTTTAATATGTAGTTTATATAATAATTAATTTCAACCTTAAAAAACTTAGGTTACCCAAAAAATAAAAATTAAATAAGAAAAAATA
Source organism: Promethearchaeota archaeon (assembly GCA_019057775.1). Next base: position 45,906 of record JAHLWT010000259.1, on the reverse strand, counting down.
AAAGTTAATTTACCCTTTAATGGTTTTTCCAGCTTTAAGTTTATCTTTATCCTTTTCTTGAAGTTCACGTCTCTGAACTTTACCCGTCATGCTGACAGGCATTTTTCGTACGACTTCAATTAAGCGTGGTGATTTCCATTTAGCCATGTTTTCTATACTCCATTGTTTTATCTCATCAATTGTTATATTCTTGCCAACTTTATATCCTTTCTTTAGAGTTATCCACGCTTTTACTTTTTCACCAGTCATCTCGTCAGGTAAGCTTGCTACCGCAACTTCATCGATTGCTTCATGATGACCTAACAAATCTTCTACTTCTTTCGGAAATACAGAGTGACCAGATACTTTTATCAAGGATTTCTTTCGATCACGGATCTCAACCCACCCATGCTCATCCATAAAGCCAATATCACCCGTTAAAAGCCACCTTTTTCCACCCCACATTTTCAGATTATCTTCCTGTTCTTTTTGAATTCCTAAATATCCTAACATTATATGAGGCCCAGCAACACACAAATTTCACTCGTATTTTCAATACCAAAACCTCCGCGTTCCTTTGTTCCATCACAGATTGGTCCCGCTTCAAAGTTCGCTGCATCAAATATTGCCCAATCGGCTCCAGGGATAGGTAATCCTAATTTTCCAGTTTTTGTTGGACCATCACCATAGGGTGCTACACTATGAATAGGGGAGGTTTCTGTGAGACCGTATCCAACTCTAATTGGACAAAAAATAGCTTCAAATGGTTCTCGAACATAATCATGCAACGGACCAGCACCCGATGTAGCATAACTTAATTTCTTCCAGAAATCATATTTTTCTTTAAAGGCTTCTACTCCCATACTATTTACGAAATCCGTTAATCGTTTAAACAGCATTTCCACTCCTATATAGATTATTCCTTCAGGAGTTTCAATTTTATTAATAGTTTCACAAAGTACCTCATCGGTTGGGGGTCTAGGAAACAATAACATTTGCATACCCAGGGAGAGCGCACCCATCATTACACAAGTCATTCCAAAACTGTGGAAAAATGGAATACTACCTATTGTGACCATCCCCGGTTTCAGATTTACCCATGGTTTAATCATCTGTAAGTCTATTACCAGATTCGCGTGGCTAAGCATTGCAACTTTAGGTAATCCTGTGGTTCCTCCAGTCATTAAATAAACGGCAGGATCAGTCCACGGATCAATGTCAACTTCTATTTCCTCAGATTGTGTTTCATCTATAATATCTCTCATCCAAAAGACTTTATAATGTTCTGTTTCAGCTGGGATTTTATCTTTTGCAGTTGGAACTCCAAGTTTTTGAAGAGTTTCTTCATCAGCAGTGAAAAAATCAACGAAATTTGTGGGGATCACGTATTTTACACTTGTTTGTGGAAGCACATCCTTAGGACCAGCGATGTATAACATGTCCATCATAACAAAGACTTTCGCATCAGTCATTTTTAAGGAATGTAAAAGTTCCATTGGTCTATATGTAGGGTTAATCCCTTGTACTATTGCCCCAATATATTGACATCCCATATAAGCTATAACAAAATTAATAGAATTTGGTAGATCTATAGCAACAACATCCCCTTTTCTAATTCCTAGCTTATTATAGAGAAAAGTACCAAATCTTTTACTATAATCAAAAAGAGTTCTTAGTTTTACCTTTTCCATATATGGACCATATACAAAGAGACAAATATCATAATCCATGGTTCCATAATCTTCTGCGGCTTTTAAAAAGCTTTTCCACGTTGAATTCACCTCAATATTTTCAATATCTTTTGCCTGTTTTGGAACACCTTCAGGCCAATATCCACCCGTAAACCAAACTTTATTTTCATCAACAAGAAATTCTGGATCGTTTAAGCTTTTCATTTTTATATCCACTAATTTTTTTTAATAATTTTACTATATCAATAGATAAAATTTCTATTAATAATATGATTGATATAGTATTATATAATAATTTAACTTGATTTAGTATAAGTTCGAATTTAAAAAATTTACATCTTTGAGGATAAATGGGTTTTAAAGATAAACTTAAAGAAGAATTGAGAGAGAAATTAACAGAAAAAGAACTCTCTTTGTTACCACGAGGATTCCAAACTTTGGGGAAAATAATAATCTTGAAACTCAAACCAGAATTATACGATAAAATGGAACTTATAAGTGATGCTTGTTTAAGGCTTTTCCCTAGTATCAAATCAATTTATCTGAATCGGGGAAAAATCTCAGGGGCATTTAGAGAACCTGAGAAAATTGAACATTTAGCTGGAGTTAACAATCCTCTTGTTGAGCATACTGAACATGGCATTAGATATAGATTCGACATAACGAAAATTATGTTTAGTAAGGGAAATTTGGCCGAAAGGAAGTATTTAACGACACTTGTAAAACCAGGAGAAGTAATTGTAGATATGTTTGCGGGTATAGGATATTTCTCTCTGCCAATAGGAAAACACTCTCAACCAAAGAAGATATACAGTATCGAATTTAATCCCGAATCTTATAAATATTTAGTAGAAAATATCAAGATAAACCATTTAGAAAAATCAATCATTCCAATTAGGGGAGATAGTAAAGAAGAAGTTCTTAAACTTAGTAACTCGGGAATTAGAGCAGATCGCGTAATTATGGGGGTGTTTCCCGCTCCGAAGGATTTTATCAAAGAATCATTATCATTAACTAAGGGACATGGAACTTTTTTTCATTATGAAGGGGTGACAGATAAAGAAAATTATGAGTCTTTATTTAAAGAATTTGAAGAAATTGCTGAAAGAGAAAGCTATAAATGTAAGTTAGAGTCGTATAGATTCGTAAAAAGTTATGGCCCGAACTTATATCATGTAGTTTTAGACATATTCGTTTTAAAAATGTAGTAACGTTTATTTAGGGAATAAAAGAAATGTTATATATAGAAAAAATAGACGTAAAAGTTGAATTCCATTTAATTACTTATAAATGAGAAAGGATAATTGTGATGGACCAGATTATCATAGGATTAGACTATAGTCATAACAATATTTTAACTCTTGAATCTTCTAGTTTTAATGAATTCACACAATTCCTATTTTCATCGGGATACAAAATCGGAAAAGTTGAGGCTGGATTTAACTCTTTAAAGGATTTAAAGAAATATAATGTAATTGTCCTTTCTACACCTAAGAATATAAACTTTAGTAAAGGAGAAATTGAAACCATTGAAAAATATGTAAAAAATGGAGGAAACCTACTTTGTGTTAGTTCCACAGGAGGAGATTTCACAAATAAAACAAATTTTAATGAATTAACTCAGAAATTTGGATTTGAATTTAACCCCGACGAGATGCATGATTCATTTAAATATATAAATCTCCAAAAGCGACCTATAATAGATAGACTCAAACATCATATCATAACGGAGCAAATTACAAAAATAATATTCTCAAGTGCATGCTCGATTCAAATTTTGGAATTTGAGGAAGATGAAAAGAATAAGAGTATTACTTGGTTATTAGAATCTGGATTAAATGGTTGGCGAAAAAGATATGATGGAGAGGATTGGATAGAGGAAGATAGTCCTAAAACTCCATTATTAGTTGTAGCTGAATATTATAAGGGAAAAGTAGTAGGATTTGGAAATTTGAGCATATTTTCATCACTTGGGGCTCGAGAGTATGGTTTTTCTGCATTTGATAATGGAATATTGATATCAAATATTTTTAATTTTTTAACTGGAGCGATTGACTCCCAAGGAAAACGAATTACTGTTGAATTAAATTTGGATTTATATTATTGGCTAGAAAACATATTAAAGCAAGAAAAGTGGGAAAATCGATCAGATATCATCAATGTAAGTCTAAAATATTTCAAGGATAATTATGATAAGATTATTGAAGAGATTAAAAAGATTAGAAAGGAAAGAATAAAAAAAAGAGAGGCTTATCAGAGAGCTAAAAAAAAAGGAAAGGAAAAAGAGATACCTGAAGAGAAAATTCTAGATAAACTACCTAAAGTTGTAAGAAAGAAAGAAGATCTTGAAGATATAATGAGCGCTTTAGAGGATATAACAGGAGAAAAATATGAGATTTCGATAGATTTAGATATAGAAGAAAAAGATACAAACAAGGAGAAGCCTGAGTTAGATTATAATAAAGAGGATATTGAAGAATTCGAAAAAGATCATCCGAAAAAGGCAATTTGGCATGGAAAACCAACGAAAGCATTTAATAATTGGTTACAAAAAAGGTAAGCACACAGAATTTAAAACGAGGATTCCTAAAATAAACAAAAGTAGAAATTGAATGATATATTCTAATCTTTAGGATTAGATATATACTAATTATGAGTAGGTTTTTATTTGTTTTAGGTTCCAATTGGAAGCTCTCTTTGGCAGAGCTTGATAATTACCTTAAATATTCTCAAAATAAGGGCAAGATTATTGATTATTCCGGTAATATAGCTGTTGTAGAATTTGATAATTTAGAACAGAGTAAGCATTATGTCAATAAACTTATGGAAATACAATATATTCTAGGAGGATCTCAGAAAATAGCAAAAATCTATGATTTTATTGATATCAAAACAATACAAGATGCATTTCCCCTAAATATTGAGAAATATAAACTTGTTGAAAGAACAAGAAAGAAGATCCTTAGTGTCATCAACAATATTATAATAGGAAAGGGAGGAATCTTTCCAGCAGTATATGAGAGCATGTTTTTTGCGATTTCCATTTATCCAAATCTCTACGATGAAGAATATTACTCTAAAATTTTAGTTAAGCACTTTTTACCTTTTCTAAATAAAGAAATAATGGAATTAATTAAACAGAAAGGGGCAGAAAAAGCTCTCTATTATAAATATCCCGACAAATATATTCAATCTGGACATCTAAATCCTATTTTCCCTCATCATGTAATTAAATATGACTTATTAAAAGAAAATCGAGCCGAAATTATTTTTGGATTTACAGAAGATGGTGTATATATCGCTCGAACATTTACAACAGATGATCCCAATTTTAAAAAAAAAATTGATGAAGAAAAACCATTTTCTGAATTTAAAAGCGCTATATCTCCAAAATTAGCGTTAATTTTATTAAATTTCTTAAATCTTTTTGAGGCCAGAGAAAAGAAAAGAATACTTGATCCATTTGTTGGAAATGGGACAATCCCATTATTAGCCATATTGCAAGATTTTCAAATCTATGCTTCTGATAATAATGAAAAGAAGATTAAAAATACTCGACGTAATATTTCCTGGTTTTTAGAGTTATTGGAAGAAGAAATCCCCCCTTTTATTAGTAAAAGGATATTAAAAAGTGATGCAAGAAAAATTTCTAATGTATTTGAACCCGAATTTTTTGATGGAATATGTACTGAACCAGAATTAGGCCCTTTTTACTTAGAAAGACCGTATTATAATCAAGTTAGAGAATTAATAGACCAAAAATTAGAACCTTTATATGATGAGTTTTTTCGTGAAGCTTACAAAATTTTAAAACCAAAAGGTCGAATTTCTTTTATCGCACCAGTATTTAGCACTGTTGATGGAAATGATACCCAAGTCAATATTGACAAAATCGCTACTAACAACAATTTTAAATTAATCCCTTTAATCGATATTAGAAGGCTAGTTAAAAAATCTAATCCTAAACTTCAATTTCTCAAAAAATATTCAAAAACTCTACTTGATGCAAAAAAAAGACAAATTGTAAAGAGAAAACTCTACATTTTAGAAAAAAAATGAGTAATAATGAATTATAAAGAGATTTTTGAAAAAATCGAAACGCAATTAGAGGGAGAAGCTCATTTAGACCAACTTGCTAAAAAAAAACAAGATCCTTTTAAGATATTAATTTCTACAATATTATCCGCAAGAACTCGAGATTCTAATACTAAAATTGCGACTGAAAAGTTATTTTCTAAATTTAAAACCCCAAAAACAATAGCGGAAGCGGATATTGATGAGGTCGAACAGCTTATCAAATCATCCGGATTCTATAAGGTGAAAGCTGCTCGGATTAAAGAAGTTTCCAGAATTCTTATTGATAAATATGATGCAATTGTTCCGGATATTTATGATGAATTAATAAACTTACCAGGAGTGGGGAGCAAGACTGCTAATTGTGTTCTTGTTTACGCTTTTAAAATACCCGCAATACCGGTAGATACCCATGTACATAGAATAAGTAATCGACTAGGTTGGGTAAAAACTAAGAATCCAGAAAAAACAGAAATAGCTTTAAAGACCATTGTACCAAAAGAATTATGGTTAAGGGTAAATAGATTATTTGTAAGATTCGGGCAACAAATTTGTATACCTATTCATCCAAAATGCAATATATGTATTATAGAAAACATTTGTCCAAAAGATTTTTCTATGGAATTAGAAAAAAAAAAGAAAAAAATCCTTGCGAAATAAATTTCGAGTGATACTATTTTAAGATAATTGGAATTCTTAGAATCAATATATTCTGAACTAATCTAGTAAACTAACCTTACTTTTCTTTTACGTGTATAAAAAAAGTATCCAAATGTAATTCCTCCTATTAATCCAAAAATATGAGCCCATAAGTTAATTCCAGGAGCTATCGACGCAATGACGAAAAACGCAATATAAAAAATTGCAAAAAATAGAAGAGGTGGAGAATCGGTTGCTACAATTATAAAAGCAACACCTATTAACCCAAATATCGCTCCTGAGGCACCCAAGCTAATTGCATCGATTGGGAGTAGGAATAAAGAGAAAAGATTGCCAATTAGTCCTGATACAAAATATATTATTAAATATTTAACATTAGTAATACGTTGATTATTCTCTACAGTTGCTCCAAATATTAGTAAACCAAACATATTTGAAAATAAGTGAAGAGTGTCGCCATGAAGAAACATGGATGTAAAGAGTCTCCAAATCTCATACTCATGAATTACATTTCTATTAATTTGGACAAGAAATAGAATTTCATTTTGATTTAAAACAAAATTAAAAGTGAAAAACATAAAAACATTTATGAAAATTAGAGTCAACGTGATTCTTGCATCTTTTAAACTTTCAATATCTAAAACCATCATAGTTAGATATCCATATAAAAACAGTTTATTCTTAGTATGAAAAAGTATAATAGTTCATTTTTATATTATTTTTCTATAATAAGAAGTTGATATTTTTGGACAGAAATAATAGGGTTAATGAAGGCTTAAAATCAAAGAAAAAACGACTATTAGATACTTTGATATTGAAGGAAATATTGAAGGATAAGCGATTAGTTAAAGCATTTATGGACGTTCCTTTAGAAAAATTCATTCCAGAGAAATTTCTTAATATTGTTAAACTCTATGAAGACGTTCCAAACTTATTTTATTATGATGATCAAAATCCTAAAAGTTATCGGACTATTTCTGCGCCCCACATGATAACGGTAATGTTACAAGGTCTTAATTTGACTCAAAATGATGATCTATTAATATTAGGAGCAAAAAGTGGTTATATCGCAGCTTTAGCGCATAAATTAGCACCAAAAGGAGAAATAGTAATTTTAGAGGCTAACTCTGAAATTGCTAGAATCACCATAGAAAACCTTAAACAGTTAAAATTGGATAATAAAATTACAATAATTATAAAAAATCCTCTTGATGGTGCCCCAGATTTGAGCCCTTGGCAAAAAATTCTGGTAACAGGAGCTATTGAGCAATCTAAAATACATCCTCTATTAAATCAACTTGATGAAAACGGAGGAGTATTATTCGCTCCAATTGGACCTGAAGTTGTTCAAATATATACTCAAATTTTAAGACAAAAAAATGAATTCTTCGGAAAAAAACAATTGCAGGTGAAATTTTCGAAATTAATTACGCAAATCGAGCTTGATGAATTAGAATTGATAACTGATTTTGATGAATTTGAGAGTAATTATGATCAAAGTACAATCGAAGATACACTACCCTCATTTTCAAAGAAAATTACAATAAAATATACATCAAACATTCTCGAAGATATATCACCCGAACCAAAAATTAAAATAGAGTCATTAGATAAGCAACAGCAAAAATTAGTATTAAATTTTTTGATGAAAATTGAGGCTATTATTACTAATCTAAAGAAGGAAGAAAATATTGATAAATGCTTTCTTTATCTTGATAATTTAGAAGGAACACTTAACGAACTTAAGAAATTTAAGAAATTGTTTGAACTCAAGACAAAAAGAATGCAAAATATTTTAAATCAAATAAGATCCTTAATTATAGTTAGAAAGGAATTAGAAAATACTAGTTCTTCAGATTCTAAAATAATTGATAAAAAAATAGAAATCATCAATAGGCAAATTGAACAAATAAATATTTTCCTAGAAATCATTAAAAATGATATTCTTAAGGTTAGAACATAATTTTAGATGCATCTTTCACTTAAATACATCTTATACTTCAATTTTTAACTAATTCCACTAAAATTTATAAATCCAATATAAACTACTATTATCGCAATTATTATTAATAAATAATTATAGGGTTGTGAGATTAATCTATTGGGAGACTTTTCCATATAATTCTCATATTTATTGCCATAATTTGGTATTAGAATGTATTTTTCTTCTAGATATCCTAATAATTCAATAGATATAACCAGTATAGGACAAAAAATTAAAGCAGCAAAAGAATCCATAATAAATGTAAACCCTAAAAATATAAAAAACCAGGATAAGTAAAGGGGATGTCTCGTAATTTCGAAAATTCCTTTCTTTATTAGAAATGGTTTACCTTCCTTAGATTCTTTGACGTTAAGAGCTTTTTTTGCTAGCGAATGAAATTTTAATCCAATCGCAATAAAAACAATGCCTAATAATAAAAACCAGCTCCAAAACTGACCGAAATAGCTTATATTCTCATTAAAAAAGGTCTGAAAAAAGCTTGAACTGAATAGTGGGATGAGAAACGCACTTATAATCATGATATTAGAAAAAAATTTGAAAGATTTCTCTTTACGTTCCTCTTTTCTAAAAAAAAATTGCCTAAGGTTGATGAAATTTAAGAAAAATATGAAAAGTAATAAACTTACTATGAATGTAATCAATTTTATTACACTTTATGGTTCAAGTACAATAACATTAAAGATAAAAATACTTTATTATCCTTAAATTTAACGAGTAAAAAAAAATAGGAAAAAATAAAATTAGAATAGATTCGAAAATTAAGTATATTTATTTTTAAACTCCTTTAGCTTATTTAGCACATCATCCCTAGTTGATCCTACAATAATTTTATCGCCTAACGCTTTCATTTCTTTAGCGAATGCTAGAATCTGATGTAGAACAGGTCCTGGAGGTAAAACATCACGTTTTTTCTCCAATATATCACCTAATTTTGCCCCAGTTGGAGCTTGATCAACAGCTTTATATATATCTATGAATATATCATGTAATTTGCCTGCTTGAGAATCTGCCACATGAGCTTTTTGAACCCCAGTATCAGGTTTACTAGATCCTCCCTCAGAGTCCACACCGCCCCTACCAAGGACAAGTATTTTAGGTTCAGATCTCGGATAATCCCCTGATCCCGTACAATTATAATTGATACTCACAGAAGAACCACCTTTTATTTCAACGATAGTGACTTGCAGTTCAGATTTATCTCCAGCACTAACAACTTTATGAGTAGCCCCTGCAGGAGGTGTGAATTCAGTCAAACTAAAGCCAGTTGGGATAATATCCTTTACTATTAAATTTTCCAATTCAACATCCCCTTTATTTTGTATTCTTACAGAGATGCTAAATTCTCCTTCTGTAAGGCCTGGTTTGATGCTTTTAAGGGTTTTAAGCTTTCTTTTTACATATTTAATCTTAATTTCAGGTTCTTCATCAGGGGATTTAACAAAAAATTTTCCCTCAACAGGACTATTAAGCTCTATCTTTACAGGAGTCATATACTTTGTTTCGGTTGGTGGTCTAGGATTTCTAGCTTTAAGAGGATATGAAACAATCATTTTTTTCTCATGTACAAACTCATCTTTCAAATTAGATAAGTCACAGATAATTTGGTGACTCGTGTCAGGGCTCTGATCATTAGGTTCTAATGATATTTTCCGCACATACTCTTCTCTTGAACTAATATCAATATCTCCCACTGTTATCTTTATTTCCTTTACTAATGGTGCAATAAAGTCAGGGGGGATATCATCTGTTACAAATATTTTGTTAATCACTGAAGATCCATCATTTACTATTGTATTCACGATTGTCATATCAGTATTGGCATAAGCATCAACTTCAGGAGGATTTATAGCTTTATCAATTGTAGCACTTAAAACTCTGTATATAGTAGATTCTTTAGTGATATCACCAATTACTCTTGGAATAACTACATATAAGGGAGTAAACCCTATTTCTGAGCTTAATTCTGGAACATCTTTGGCTTCAACCTGAAAGTCGAAATCCCAAGATCCTTCAGGATCTATCACTTTGTTGGGAGTCTGAGAAACAACGGTTTCGGTCCCGGTGGGTATTGTTTGGGCGACCTTAACATCTTCAATTCTTACTTGGAATTCTGACTCGTTTATAAATTCGACATTACAATCCCACTTGCCTGGTGTTGAACTCTCATCTCTATCAATCCCACTCATCGAATCCGTGAGACCTCGAGTTTCTGGATTCATCATAGTTAATTTATGATTATTTACTAAATATTTAACATTTAAAACTCCCAGAGATTGTTCTGTTCTCTCTTTCATATTTACAGTGAAAGGGATTTCGAGTTCAGTTTTAGTCTTTAAATCTAAAGAAGGAATTTCCCAAGATAAAATTCTTTTACCATCTTCCACTTTTAGATTTAGAACTCCTAACCTTGGCTTTGGTAATTCAATTTCTTGAATGAAATCGGGCATATCTCTTACTACTTTTATTTCCAAGATTGGTACATCCAAGGGATTATCAAGAATAAGTTTCAATTTCCCTTTATTATCATTTAGAAATAAAAATGCATTGTTTACCTTATCTGGATCAGATCTTTCAGTGTCAAAAATCTCTTCAACTTTTAAGCACGGTTCTTTTAAATCTCTAATCTCATATTCTTTGACAAATTCTTGTGAGGGATTTAAAGTGCCCGCACTCAATTCTTTTGTTTCTATAGACGTATTTACGTTTTCTTTAACGTCGCAAATCATATTCCATAGTCTACTTCTTTGAGTTGGATTTTTTACAACAAGTTTTCCATTTCCCGTGATTTCTTTCAGAGTTGATGAACCATCCAAAATTATATGTTCGAAATCAGTTATATCAACAATTACTAGATTATTTTGAGACATCGATAATCACATCTTTCTTTTCTACAAAATTTGTTATCAAATTTTAAATAATAATAAAGTATAAAAATATAAAGTTTACTTAAAGAGAGATATTTTATATATAATCTTATAATTGATAATCAATCTTGATTAGGAATTATTATAATTAAATTAATTAGATTACTGTGGTTAACGACAAATTTTGGAAAGTTGTTAAAAGATTTAACACTTTAATGAGCTCTGCAATTAATGGGCCAAATTGCTTGGATATATGTCATGGAGACTGTTGCTCAATTAGAATTAACGTTCCTAAGATTTTAGCAAATGAATATATTAATTTGGGTTATGCTAATAAGGATGATTTTATTCGAAGTGATGTATTCAGCTTCAAACTAAGATTTGATGAAAAAAAGGGGAAATGTTTTTTATTTGATAAAAATATTAATGGATGCTCAGTACATAATTCGGGAATTAAACCTCCACAATGTTGGATTTACCCTACTAAATTTTCTAACCCTGAGTGCAAAGAAATTAAATGTAAAAGAGCCAATGGTTGGAGAATAACTGAAGTTGAAAAAACCAAGGAGGCAGAAAAATTATTGCAATATTATGTATTTTTATGCCAATTGGAAGCAAAAAAAGAACTGAAAGATATAACAAAGCGATTAGATTTTTCTCTATCTAAAAAAGGTTTATTAGTTGATTTGAAAAGCATATCTCCAAAAGAAATTGCAGGATTTAAGGATAATTGGGATATTATTACTACTTTGCCAGCTGAGGGTATTTCACTGAAGCTGAAAAAATATTGTAAAAATTGTGGTAAAAAACGAGAATTCTTAGAATGTAATTCAATATGTGAAGAAGTTAGCTTGCAATTGAGTCTTTTTTTACAACAAAATATGCCTTTATTTGTTAGAAAAAAGCCGGATTCTTCAGGTGAGTATCCTTTTTATAAATTATGTAAATTCTCTGAAAATAAGGTTTAGACAAAAGAAATATTTGAATATCAATTTTGTCGTTAGTTTAACATTCTGATTTGCTAAATAATTTATAAACATGTTTCCTACGTAATACATCGATTTAAGTGATACTGAGATAGTTATTGAAATAACATTTAAATAATACTTTACCCAATATTCATATAAAATCTGTGTGTATTATGTCATTAGGAGATAAAGAATTAATTGAATTAGCAAGAAATGCTTTTGAAGAGAAATATGAATTTATTAATGGGCCAATTAAATTTAAAGGAAAATCAGGTAAATTGTGGAAATTTGATGCAATGGTTAAAAACGATCAAAATACATTTGGAATATTTATAAGAGATTGGAAAAGAGAAATATCCATTACTCAATTAAGACAATTACATAAAGCATGCATTGACACTAGCATTGAGGGAGGTATCATGATTTGTAATGTGATTACCGATTTTTCACGAGAGTATAGTACTCAATTTGGGCTTCAGTTACTCTCACGTGGTCATCTTATCTCCACACTAAGAAGAAGAAAATTTCAAAATGATTTCTAGATTAACTTGATTCTTAATTTTGGTTAATATTATATGAAGGTTTTAAATTTCATAAGGTTATAGATTTATAAAGTAGTAATCTAAAATAATATATGATAAACACGAAATTCAATCATAAAAATATTGATTATCTATAACTTTAATATTGAAATAGAAGATTTTGAAGAAATCGAACATAAAGAGAATGTTCCATTATTTGAACTGTTAGATTCAGATAAAATTTTACTTTTCGTTGATTCTCATAATGCAAAAGTCTGGATTTGGCAAGGTAAGAATACTTCTACAAAAATGAAATTTATTTCCTCGCAAACAGCACACTATATTAGAGATAAACACGACGTTACTTATACCTTATCTTCTGTAGATGAAGGAGAAGAAACGGCAGCTTTTAAAATTATAGTTGGGCTAGTTTGATCCTTATTCCTTCTAATTATTACTATAACTCTTTTATTGTATCCTAAATTAATATATTTTGAAATAAAATTTATGAGGTTAGAAATATGCCAGTTATTCACATAAATATATGGAAAGGAATTTCCGAAGAAAAAGTTAAACAAATAATAGCGGGAATAACTAAAGTTTTTGTCGATATAGATATCCCTGCTCGAGCCGTAGAAGTAATTGTACATGAAATTCCAAAATCTCATTGGGGTATTGAAGGTAAACCAGCTACAGAATCTCGCCCAGATGCCAGGCCACCTCAATGAAAAATAAGAAATTTGGAAAAATGATTATCATTCCAAATATACTTGAACCGCTTTATAAACTGCTTCTATAAGCTCTGAGGATAATTTATTTAGTCTCTAATCTCATGAATTTAGAATTTATTAAGTGACGTAAATATTATATAAATCATTCATTAATTTAGAATAAAAGAATAGATAATTTCCAAGCTTAACAGAATTGAATATACCATAACATGAATAAAAAAATCAATACAAATGAATTTATTTTTGAGTTTTATGACGAGGATGAACCTACATCTTTAGAAGCGGAAGTTAAACCAGAAATCCTAAGTGAATATAACAGCATTAATTTTCAGGAAGATCTAAATGAAGAACAACTGGAAATTGTAAATAATCTCAAGGGACCCATGCTAGTGATTGCTGGTGCGGGAAGTGGTAAGACCAGAGTAATAATTTATTCCGTTGCAAAACTTTTATTATCTGGAATAAAACCTAGCGAAATTATGCTTGTTACTTTTACAAATAAAGCTGCAAATGAAATGATCAAACGTGTAGAAACCCTTCTTCGAAAACGACCAAAAGGAATCTGGGCAGGGACTTTTCATTCGATAGCAAATAGATTTATTCGTAAATATGCAAAAACGTTAGGAATAAAACCTAATTACACAATAATGGATGAAACTGATGCAAAAACACTTATGAAACTATCAATTGAACGAGCTAATGTGAAAGAGATTGAGGAACGGTTCCCTACTTCGGGAATGACGAAAAGTATATTATCTTATTCAATAAATTGTAATAAAACAATTCGAGAAGTAATCCTCTGGAAGTATAACCAATTCGATAGCGATAAGGTTATTGACAAATTGAATGACGTTTTAAAAATTTATGAGAAAAAAAAGGCTGAAGATAGCTTAGTAGATTTCGATGATTTATTGATATATTGGAATAAGTTATTGGATGATAGATCAATAGCTCAACTGATCGCTAAAAGGATAAAATATGTCTTAGTTGATGAATATCAGGATACTAACTATATTCAAGATGAAATCATCCATAAAATCGTCATTCAAAACCCTGAGCAAAATGTTATGGCTGTGGGGGATGATGCACAAAGTATCTATGCATTCAGAGGTGCAAACTTTCAGAACATCCTAAATTTTGAAAAAAAATATAAAAGATGTAAACGATATACAATAACTTATAACTATCGTAGTGTTCCTGAAATCTTAGATTTGGCAAATGATTCAATAGAACATAATAAAAAACAGTTTAAAAAAGAAATGAAAGCTACTCGACCTAATGGGCTAAAACCTTATCAACTTAGTTTAGGAGATGATGATGATCAAGCTAGATTTATTTCTAATAATATTCTGAAATTGCGAGATGAAGACTTTGAATTACAAGAAATGGCTGTTCTATATCGAGCAGGTCATCATTCTGTTAAAATTGAACTTGAACTACAGACTAAAAATATTCCGTACGAAGTCCGATCAGGAGTTTCATTTTTCGAGAAGGCTCATATTAAAGACATATTAATGCATTTACGTATAATAGAAAATCCCCACGATGAAATAGCATGGTCAAGGATTTTTACAATTGTGCAAGGATTAGGAAAAACTTCAGCATCCAAGATCTTGAGTGTAATCTTACAATCCAAAAACCCTCTAGAATCAATTTTGGAAAATGGCTTTTTTAAATTAAGAATGAAAGATACGAGAATTCCTTCAATAGGAAAGAAGAATATAGTGTCACACATAAAAATTATTAGCGAATATAAACCACAAGATAATCCTTCAGAAGTTATTAGAGAAATTGTAAAATTAATTAATGATTACATCAAAACAAAATACCCAGATTGGGAAGATCGAATAGAAGATTTGCATCAATTAAGTGTCTATGCTCAAAAATATCCGACTATACGAAAATTTATTGATACCTTAAGTTTGAATTTATCAAATATTGGATCAAAAACAGTACGTTCAGGAGTTCAAGATGAGGAAGAAAATCCCTTAATCCTTTCTACAATTCACCGTGCGAAAGGGCTTGAATGGAGAGTAGTCTTTATACCTATGTTGTGTGAAGATACTTTTCCTTCATCTAGAGTAAAAAATAATCCGGAATCATTTGAAGAGGAACGTCGAGTTTTCTATGTGGCAATAACAAGAGCAAAAGACCAATTGTATTTGATCACACCCTCATCATTACAACAGTTTGGAGGGCATCAAATTACAAGACCATCTCCCTTCGTTTCAGAATTGAATCCCAAAGTTTATCGTAAGTCATCTGTCCAGTTCAAATCAAAAAGAGACCATAAAAAAGGCAGCATCAAGAACATTCATAAGGCATTATTTCAGACAGCTGATGAGTTGTTGTCTGATTCAAAATCAAAAAAAAAACAAAATAAGCAATAGATATTGAACTGTATATATTGAATATGAAATCTACTAAATTGGTAAACTCTTGTAAGTTTATATTCTATGGTAAATATTAATTTTAAAGGACTTTACGTAATAATCCAAGCTTAGATTAATACAATTTTTTATTTATTATTAAATAGTACAACTAATCATTAGAAGGTTTAAAGCAAAAATGATAATAAGGATAAATTCTCGGGAGAGCACCATTGAGATTTTTTATGAGAGATATATACACCTACACGGGTTCTTGAAACTAAGAGCTGAAGATAAGGATAACAATAAGGAATATATCATTATTGTCCAGATATTAAACGAGCAGACTATAGGAGACTATATTATAACTCGTCAAAAATTAAGAAACGTAAAAATGACAGAATATATCAAAGCTGAATTGGAATCAGAATTACAATATGTAATCCATGGTCGCCCAATTGTCTGCACTGAAAAAGATAAAGTAAATAATACTGAAAAAACATATACCACCAATGTTTTCTTCCAGATCGAGGATTTAATGGAAAAAGGAATATTAAAACCTCATACGATGGAGGTATCTGCTGTTCAAAATGATAAATCAGTGTATTTAGAACATATTTTTCCCCCTGATGGAATATTTATGGGGCATCTAGCTTCAGAATCAGATGTAAATGTATATTTCCCCTTAAAATATTTGAACTATCATTTTTTTATTGCTGGAGCAACGGGTTCTGGAAAATCTAATTTGAATCAAGTATTTATTGATGGTTTACTTCAGCATAATGCAAATGTAATTTTGAATGGAAAGGGTACTAAAGCTTCTATGCTCGCAATTGATGTACATGATGAATATGCATTAGGATGTGTAGATCATGGAATTTATGATATATATACTGCAACAGAAAATAATAAAGAGTTATTTGGTAAATGGTTTTATCTTTACCCAAATAAAGGAGAACCCCCACAAGAACTTAAAAGTATGGCAGAACCTTGTGTTATCAATTTTCAAGAAATAAAACCTGAAGACTTATTTGCTATAGGAACTTTTAACGATTTACAAGTAGGTGCTGTTCACTCCGCCTATCGAGATAAAGGAGAAGATTATATTGAAGAATTATTCAATGATCTATATATTCCACCAGGGAACCATAGTGATAAAACTCTAGCGGCTGTAAGACGGAGATTACATTGGTTAAATTATTCTGATATGTTTCAGTCTAATATAAGCAGCAAATTACCGAAGATTGTAAAAAAATTAGAAAAAGGACAACTTATAATATTTAATGTTTCAATGATTTCAGATTTAGAACAATTTCTCTTTAATAGCGTCTTAGCGAGAACGCTTTTTGATATCAGGAAGGCTTTAAAATCTTCAACAGATTATGGCACGTTTGAAAAAAAGGTAGAACAATCTCTACCTAAAAATTTTTACAATAATTATAAAGTAAACTTGCCAAAACTATATGTTAGGGCGGGAGATATTTTAAAAGACCCACTTGACATGCCCGTGGTTATTTTTACCATTGAAGAAGCACCAAGTTTACTAAGATCAGATATGATGAGATATAGTAATGTTTTCAAAGACATTTCTCGTCAAGGAAGAAAGTTTAATTTAGCTCTTGAGGTAATTTCTCAGCAATATTCTCCAATTGATGATACGATTATGTCTAATATGAATACTGTTATAAATTTACCGCTGAGATCTGAAAAAGAGAAGTTAGTAGCAACAAGAACATTAGGTGGGGGCATTCAACATGCGGATCTTGAATCATTGACGGGTACTATAGGAATAGCCTTAATTTCATCAATATGGTTAACAAATTTTCAAAAGTTAAAAATCCCTCTTTATGATGACTTCTTTAATGATGTTTCAAAAAAATTTTACGAAAATTATGTAAAGCAAATGAAAGCCAAAAAAATATCACCACCTCCCACCAGTTTGCCTTGAAAGAACAAAAGAGGTGCAAAAATATTTCTCCAGAGTTTAACTTCGATTTTGAATTGATTTCATTAGATGATTCTCTTCGAAAAAGATCAAAAGAATCACCAGATCAAATAATTAAAAGGTTTAGAAAGAGTTTAAAGGGTAGAATTACAAATTGGACAAAAGAAGAAAAAATTGAACTTGAAACTGATAAATTCGATACTGATGATCCACTTCAAAATGCCAGTAAATTATGTATTGATATGCCGCATCAAATAATTGAAGGAGATTCTAAGGATTATATTAATAAGGATTATAAAATTATTGGATTCGACGAGAGTTCATATACAAATAGTGGAACTTATGGGAGATTAGCTGCTTTTAAATTTGGGGAAGCTCAGGTGAAATATACGGAGGGTAAATTTTATAAAGAATTAATAATGTATAAACCAATTTATGCTTATATAGAAGATAATGTCCATAAACTTATAATATACAGAGACGTTATTGAAAATTTTATAAAAAAATTAAAAAAAATATTTTATCAAGGCAGTTTGAAATACAATATAGATGAAATTGAGAATTGGTTTGAAAATACCTATAGAAAAAAGATAGATCAGTATATTAAAGAACATAACTACTATTATCCTTCTTTAGGACACGTGATTGATAGAATTAGAACCGCTGATGAAGTTTTAAAAACTTTAATTAGAATAAAAGAAGAATCTAATTGGGGGAAAAAGAAAAACGTTATTTTCTTAGGAGATGGGATTCATATGTTCCGTCAGCATATATTCCCTCCCGAGAGTTTTATAAGATTCTTCTATAATTTTATCCAGACATATGAAATTAATTTTTATAGCTTTTCAAAACAAAGTCGCTTGAGAGATGCTCAGGGAAATTTCATATTATTATATTGGGATGATAAAATAGAAAAACAACCTTTTATAGTGGAACTCCCGGAACTTTCCAAATACACAAAAAGTTGGACTTATATAACTCGTCTTATTGGAGATAGTCAGGCATTAAGATTTGATATTCCCGATTTCCTCTCAACAAATGAAGCAGTAGGTATCATTAAGAATCTTATACCTTACTCTCCATATGGATATCCCTTAAGCCTAACTGGTGCCCATGAAGCAAGTTCAATGCTCCCGACTGAAAAAAATAATTTTGAATCAGAGTTCTTAAAACTTCAATATGATCCAGAAACAAAAAGGTTTATGTTAGTTCGACGACATAAAATTTTACCTCCTAAATGAAATTAAAATTAAAGTATTCATGGTAATAAGTAATGGTTAAAATAGTTCATATAGCTGATACACACCTTGGATATCGAACAAGGAGAGGCACAGTTAATAAATGGGCAATTGAAAATTATTCGAAACCTTTTGAACAAGAGATATATGAAACTTTTTTGAAAGTGATGGATGAGATCTCTTGTATAAAAGATCTAGACTACGTTGTTCATTGTGGAGATATCTTTCACCAACCATCAAATTTTAGTTCTTTCCCCCCTCCTGAGCCTGCAAGAAGAACTTTAATAGAAGGGTTAGATTTGTTTTTTGCAAATACGAATAATCAAGTACCATTTATTTATATTGAAGGAAATCACGGAGTATACAGAGGATATGAATACACCCCTTTAGAATCACATATTAATAAAGAAGGCTACCCCAATTTTTATTATTTCAAGGAAAAACATTTATTTAATGCTATTAAATCAGACCAACCATTATTTTTAGAATTTCCCGATAAAAAAGTTAGATTTTATTTATTTCCTTATTTTGAGTTTAAAGCATTTGAGAATTATAAATTAGCTTATGATAAATGGATAATAAATCAAGAGCCGATTAAAAATGATGATTTTATCAATATCGCGATGGCTCATGGTTCTTCTGGAGATGAAACTTTACATAAAAAAGTTAGTTCTGATGATTATGGTTATGATTATGTTGCCTTGGGCCATGAACATGGGCTGAATAAAGAAACTAGAAATCATTACTATTCTGGTAGCTTACTACCAATGAATTTTAAGGAAATATTTGAAACCCAAGGTTATCTAATTGTTGATATTGATATTAAAACAAAAAAATTAGAAGTTGAAAGGATTCGCACAGATAAATGGTTAACAAGACCTTTCGAAGTTATAAAAATAGATATAGACCCGAAAATGACTACAGTAGATCTAGAAAATAGGATTATGACCGAATTAAACACATATGCTCAGATAGGTAATTTTAATCATAGAACTAGCGCCAGACTAAAATATAATTTTTTGGGAGAGATGACCTATGAAAAAAACTGGCAGATTAATGAATTGATGTCAAGATTAAGGAGGGAAATATTATCTCAGCCAGATAAATTTAATGTATTGCAATTAATATGGAAAATATCTGATATTTCTGAGACTTTTGAAGATGATACTAGTGTTGGGCTCATCCAAGATTATATCCTGGAAAAACCGGATATTGAATTCAAATCGTTTGTAGAAGAAAAATTGAGTGAAGATAAAACAAAATATGATATCGATAAACTAACTGATTTCGGAATGAAAGCGATTAAAAAAGCTTTAAAAATAATGGAACGAGAAAAGGAGGTCTAATTAATCCTTGCAAATAACTAAGCTCACCTTTAAAAATTTCATGGGTTATAAACAATTAAATTTACCAAAAAACGATGAGGATTTGCCAAGAGGGTTAATTTTAATTAGCGGTCGAAATTCATATGGAAAATCTACAATCCTAGAGGGAATTCTTTTTGCTTTTTTTGGACCTAAAATATTTAAACGACGAAATGCAGAATCCTTTATAACTTATGGAGTTCAAGAAAAAGCGGAAATCTATGTTTATTTCATACTCGACAATTTAAAATACTATATCTATCGAAAGTGGGGAAGAAAAGGTAGTGTTGCAACAAAACTATTTGAATACAATACTACTAAAAAAGTATATAGAGAAATAAAGAATTTTGACGTGGAAAGTTTCTTTGAGATTTCTTCAGAGCAAGCAATGAACACTGTATTTGTAAGACAAGGTGAAGTAGAAGAGTTAGCAAATAAAAAAGGTGCAGAGATGCGAGAGATGATTATCAATTTATTTCGGTTAGATATCATAGATGATGCACTCTCTTTTTTAGATAGTACTTCGAGAGGGAAAAAACAAGAAAAGGAAAAATTAGAGAAGATACGAGTACCAATTGAGAGAATTAAGAAAGATATAAGTCAATTTGAAGAGGAAAATACCCAATTTCAAAAGTTGATTGCAGAGAAAGAAAAGAAAAAAGTAATGTATGAACAAGAAATCAATAATTTTCCGTCAGAAAAGTTAATTTCAGATTTAGAAAAGTTATATAATCAAAACAAGAACGTTCAAGACAAATTTTCTTCATATAATAATGATTTTAAAAATAAAATCAAGAACACATCGTTAAATTTAGGCGATTTTGAATCCCAAGATAAAATTGTTGAGAACACAAAAGCATTAAATGAAAATAGAAATAACATCCAATCAGAATTAGATGAAATTGTAATGAAAAAAGAGACTACCTTTAAAGGATTAGGAAAAACAAAAGGTAGAATAGAAGACATTACAAAAATCATTAATAAAATGGAAAAGAGTTTAAAATTCACGATTAAAAAAGATGGCAAAGATTTTGCTCAATGTCCTACTTGCCAGAAAGAATTAACTAAAGAGCACTACAATGAGATGAGGATCACTTTTCAGAATGAAATTAAAGTTAATCAAAATAAAGTTGAAACCATTTCCAAAATTATAGCTAATTGTAATAAAGATATAAAACCACTCCAAAAGAGTCTTGAGGAGACTTCTAAAAACTTGGCAATTCACCAGAATCTCATGACAGATTTCAAGAATTTTAAAAAATATGAAGAGGAGTTAAAACAAATTAAAAGGAGCTTAAATGAGTTTCTAACTCAGCATCAATCTAAATTCGAAGATTCTAGCCTTGAGGGTATAAAAAATCTAACAGTTAAAAAAGGAAAACTTTCTACTGAACTTAAAGCGATTGTTAATGAACTCAATGAAAAGAACAAAAAACTTAAAGCTAATATGAATAGATTAGAAATTTTAAACAATGAAATTCAAAAAATGAAAGATTTAGAAACTCAGATCGGAGAATTTGAAGTTGATATTGATCATATAAATAAAGCAAAGGAATTTGTTCGTAGATTTGTTACAGAATACATGGTGGTAAAACGGTTAGTGAAAAATATTGCGATTACAACAAATAAATATATCAAAGATTTTACTTCAGGACAATATAGTGATTTAATCATTGATTTAAGTGGAACTAAAAAAACGGGGTTATCCCTTAGAATTAGAGATAATTACAATAGAGTTCATGAACCCATTGAAGTTCTCTCAGGAGGAGATCGTACTGCTCTTGGGATTGCTTTACGACTTGCCATATCTGAATTAATGAGCACCATTAGACCTACTAAAGAGTCACCAAAAAAGAATCCTAAAATTGATTTTCTACTATTAGATGAGCCATTAGCTGCCTTAGATGAAACTCGAAGAGAACGAATTCTTAAGCGACTCATAAAATCAAAATCATTTCCTCAGATTTTTCTTATAACTCATACTACTATTCCGCAAGATATTTCTACTCATAAAATTGTTGTAGAAAAAGATATATCTACAGGAATTAGTCATGCGAGACTCGAAAAACCATTAACCACATATCAAATATAGATAATTAAATGATGTCTATAAAATAAGTAAAATAAAAAAAAAAATATTAGGAAAAGAGTTTAGAGATCTCTTGCTTTTACTGTTTTTCTATTATTTGCTTTTGCTCGCCTTATGGCATTATCAAGTATGTCCATAATTATGCCATTAAATGTATCCCCATCAAGGACACCGCTGCTTGTGTTGCATTCATGACCCTTAATATATTCCCTTACTTTTGATTTAACAAATAAAGGTTCAGTTTTTGCCATTATTATCTTCCTCTTATCAAATAATTTTTAAAAATTTGTTTAAAATCGATTTTAATATTATTTTAAAATTAATTTTGTTAATTATTTATCTTTCAGCTGTATTATTAAACCTTTGTGATTTTATCATACATTTTGAATTTCGTATTATTCGCTTGAATAATCGATGCAGAATTCATAAGAAAAAGACTGGAGCATACTTATCAAAGAGATAATATCTTTCAATGTAATAACCGATTAATAAATTGGAATCTTTATTACCTTATTATATTAAGGATTTATTAAATTTAACAGTAAAAAAACTGAAATTTAGTAATCGTAGGAAGTACAATAATAAAAAAAAGAATAAATTGTTGTAATTTTGTTTCAGTGAAAATCTAATATTTTCTCTGTTTATTTTGGAGGTGAAAGTATAATTTCAATGGAAGAAACATTGTTATTTTGCCCATTTTCTCCTTGGAGCTGTTCTGTGGAAAGCTTTATATCTTTGTATTCAGTTCCTTTAAGGAATCGATTTCTCAAGATTTCGCAAACATCAACAGCATGAGAAATAGCTCTTCCTCGAGCTTTTACAGTACAATCCTCGTTTTTGTTAAGGATCATCATAGTAGCCATCACATAGTTCATGGTTGGCCTGCGTCCAACAAATACGCTATTGGTCTCTCGCTCCCTTTCTTTCTTTTCTTCTTTTGCCATATTTATTACCTCTTTAGTTTTAATTTTTTTTTAGTGTATTTTTTTATTTTATTGCATTATTGCGCTTACGTATTGAAGTTTATTTGTAATTTTATTTATAAATTACAGAATAACATCTTTTTGAAATAATAGAAATGTTTTAAATTTTATTGTCTGATTAATATAGATTTGGCTTATTCATATCAAATTCCTATATAGAATCTCTAAGAAATTGGTTAAATGCTTAATAAGTATTTCCAAAAAAGAAAGTAAAAAAAAATTGGTATGAAGTGATTTTATATGCCTTTCAGCTTTACACCAAGGAAAAATAGAAACCACGTGAGAAAGAATAGTACCAGCGCAATAACAAGCCATATATTATAGGTCTCTATAGTAATATCTGGTAAAAAACTGTCCCAAATTAACCCGTGCATGTCAAGTAAGATAAATATCCCCAATACCATTGTAAAGGCTGTTAAAGTTACAATAAACTTGCTTGGAGGAGTCCAACCCATTTATTATTCACCTTTTATCCTAATTTTTTGTTTGTTTTTTTTAGAATTTAAGTATAATATAATTTGATGTATTGCTTAATAAATGTATATAGAATTTAGAGAGATGGAAGATAAGTTATAAATTTCATCTACTAATGAATTCAATCTTTCTTAGTAAAATCTATTTCAATTTCGTCTATTTCATCATATTTATTGGCTTTTTCCACAATGATTAATTGATCCTTACCCTTTTCATCGTCGCCTTTGATAATATCCCAAACAATGCTTATTATAAGTAAAGCTGATACAATCACTAAAAGTGGAATTAATAACCCAGAATCTGTGAGTAAAATTTTAACCCATCCAATATAAGGAATTCTACCAACTACAACACCAATAATCCTAGTTTCAGGAACCCAACCATTATCAGGCATAGGATTTGCATCTCCCTTAGTTAGAAAAAACCAACCATTGTTATACATCTTATCAATAACTCTATGTACAATGGGTTCACTTGGAGCGTGTATCCAACCGGGTAAACCTTGAGCATTAAAAACAATAATATCTCCCTCTTTCCCTTCTGCAGTCCCATTTTTTATACTCTCAGGATCTTTTCCTTTAAGGAATAATAAATCACCTTTAAGAAGATTTGGCTCCATTGATTCCGAAACAACGACGACCATAGGGGTTTTGGTGTTTAGACTTACCTGCATGATATAATATATTAAAAATGATCCTGAAAAAGCAAAAATAATTAGTACTATAGCAGTAATTATTTTTCTTTTTGGAGAGTGTTCCTTTCTCCTTAATTCTTTCTTAGCAGAAGTTCTTTTTAGATATTTTTCTTTCATTGTAAATAAATCAGTCGTTCTATGGTCATTATAAATAAGAAAAACAATAAAAATTTTCTTAAATTAGTGATTGAATTAATCTTTATAATTTTCATCTTTATATATTTTATCTAAGATTAGTTAAAAAGGGAAATATTTTAAATGAATTAATCATTCTTTAGGAGTGAAGAAATTAAATCTTAATAGGGTTAAGAACTCTAAAATTTGTGAGAGAAATCGATCATTTAATATTCAAGATAAAAGTTTTGATCAAATTCAAACAATCTTAGAAGATGAATTGGAAAAGAAATTGTCTTTTTCAACAGATACTACAAAATTAGGAGAATCTTTGACAAGAATCAATTACTTTGATAAAGATAGTGACAAACAGCTTCAAAAGGAGAATAGAATCACAATTTTACAGGAACAAGATAAGAGAATATATGTTCAAATTACTGGGGTTTTAGATGATGATCAAGTTAAGCAATTATGGAGAAGAATAGAGAGTTTTTTAAAAACTTCGGATGACTCAATCGATATAATTGAAGAGTTAGAAGATGTAGATGAAAAACCAATAAGTGAACTTGAAGAATCTGAAGATTCTGAAGATTCTATAGAAATAATTGAAGTTTTACCTTCCAAAGATGAAATAATTGATGAAATCAAAACTCAACTGGAAAATAAAGGATATATTCTTGAAACGGAGGATGTTGAGACCTTTATTAACAATTTTATTGAGAAATATGATCGTTTACCAATACCTAGTGAACTTAATTCAATAGTCAAGGGATATATTTTGATGATCCAAGAAGAAAGTAAAATTGATACTGAGAATGCAGAACCTATTATTGAAGTACCTCAAGGAGAAGTACCCCAAGAAGTTGTACCCTCAGAAGAATTACATCAAGAAGTAATATCTCAAGAGGAATTAACCCAAGAATTAGATTCCCCTGAGGAATTAATCCACGAAGAAGTGTTGCGAGAAGAATTTCCCAGAAATATTTTTGAAGATATAGTTCTGAGTAAAGTAGAGATAGCTGGACGTAGAAGATGTCCTAATTGCGGAAATGAGGGATTGATCCGTGAAGTAGACGATAAAACAAAAATCCTCATGCATTCTCCAAGGATTTATTCAAAAAAAAAATGCTGTGGTCAATGTGGTTATGAATGGCATGGAGAATAGATTATTACACAATTAAAGCTAAATACATACTTCATTTAAAAATAGTTTTATATAGTTCATTATCTAAAATAATGATTAAAGGATATTGAAATTTTAAATTAAGATCTTAAAAATCTGGACTGATATAAATGGTAGATTATGCGATAATTCACAATCCTATTGCGGGTACAGCAATAAAGGCACGAGAGGATCTTGAATTTGCTTCTCAATGCTTAGATAAATTGAATATTTCCTATAAAATGTTTAAAACTGAATATGCGGGTCATGCAATAGAATTGGCTAATCAGCTGGCAAAAGAAGGATATAGTGTTATAGGTATGGGGGGCGATGGTACTTGCAATGAAGTAATCAACGGAGCCATTACCTCTAATTCCGGAGTATTATGCGGCTTTATTCCAATTGGTTCTGGAAATGATATTCCTGCAGCGATTGGTATTAAACCAGATATAAAGAGAGCATGTGAAATAATCGCAGAAGGTAAATCCAGTAAATCAGATATTGGTTTTGCTAAAACAGATGGAGGTGTAGAACGCTATTTCTTAGGAATAGGAAGCCAGGGTTTTGACAGCGAAGTTGCAAGGAGAGTTAACGAAAAAGAAGTAAAGAATTATAATATGATGGTTCTCAAAACTGTATTTTCTTGGAAAAACAAGGAAATCATAGTAACAATGGATAATGATATTTTTGAAGGTGAAGCAAACTTGGTGGCAGTTGGTAATGGTGGTTCTTATGGAGGCGGAATGTACATTTGTCAAAGAGCGCGAGTTAATGATGGTTTATTTGACATAAGTGTTGCGAGTATAGGGAAATTCAAATTATTAATGCAATTTAAACGAATGTATACAGCAACTTTACTTCCTCATCCTAATTTATCGGAATATCGAAGTAAAAAAGTAAGAATCGAGATGAAGAATTTAAATGATGACCCTTATCTATGTCAAGTGGATGGTGAGATCTTAGGGCCATTACCTGTGACATATGAAACAATTAAGGATGGCTACGAATTCATACGACCTGAAGTTGATGAAGTTGCTGAAGCTTTTAAAAAGGAACATGGGAGATATTTTTACGAATATGAGCAAAAATCATAACTCATTATTTTAATTATCATTTTAATTTCATTAATCAAATCCTCTACTATGCCTGATTGGGATTATATTTTTTCTGAAAGAGGAAAAGTATTCACTGAACCACATACGGATATGGAAAAGATAGGGGATATTTTTAAAGAAAATCAAGTACAGAAAATATTAGATATTGGATGTGGAACTGGACGCCACCTTATTTTTTTATCTAAAATGGGCTTTGAAATGTATGGTTTTGATGCCTCTCCAAATGGAATTTCAATTGCTAAACAATGGCTTAAAGAGGAAAATCTAAGGGCTGAAATTAAATATCACAAGATGGAAGAAACCTTTCCATATCCAAGCAATACATTTGATGCGATTATTTCAATTAAAGTGATACATCATAATAGAATGAAGGATATACTAAGAACAGTAGGTGAAATTGAAAGAGTACTAAAGAAAGGAGGTTTAATATTCATAACTTTTCCTAAACTGGGGGAAACTTGGAAAAATAATGGATATCTACAAGAAGTAGAAAAAGGAACATATCTCCCTCAAAGAGGAAAAGAAAAAGGATTGTTGCATCACTTCTTTACTTCAGAAGAAATTCAAGATGTTTTCAAATCATTTGATTTAACAGAAGTTTATGATGATGGAAAGAACCATCGAGCAATATTAGGTATTAAGAGATAACCTCTTTCTTCTGAATAAATTTCTTTATGGAAACTGATATTATTATTACGACTCCCGCAATACCAATAACAATTCCAAGGATAATTATTACTTGAACATCTGGTATACTCAAATCTGTATTCCAAGGATAATTGCCTTGATAAGTAAAAAGGGGATCTATTATATAATTATTGTAAATAAATTGCTCTACTGTTTTACCTGTAACTTCTAGGCTATAATTTGAGATATGAGATATGTCATCCTCAGTTGTATGATGATAAGGCCAACTAGGATTATTCCAAAAATTGATAATTAAATCAGCTGAGGGTATGCCTTGATTAAGAAATCCTCTGTGATCATCAGTAATTGATCTACTAACTGGATTTGAAGGAAATTGACTTGTAAAACCTAACTTTCTTCCAACCTCAAATAATTCATCCATTAGTGAAGAAGTGGAATATTGTTCGTTGATAAATTGTAAATTCTCCCCTCCAACCATATCTAAAAGTATCATAAAATCAATATCCTCCGTTGTAGGATCATAAAAGTTATCAAGATCATTTACAAACTGTTCAGATCCTTCACACCAATCCCATCCGAGCATTCCGTAAGAATTATCAGTTCCTTGGTCTTCCGCATCAAAAAATAAAAACCAGATCTCAGAAGATAATTCATCATATCGAGTATAAAGTGCTCTAGCAAGCTCTATTAGCACAGCACCACCACTAGCTCCATCATTAGCCCCCGGAACTGGCTTAGATCTATTTTCGGAGATAGGATCTCTTGTTGCTCTAGCTCTACTATCGTAATGTGCCCCTAAAATGACAATATTATCGTTTTCTTCATTTAATTTAAATAAAACGTTTTGGCATACAGTAGAATAAACCGTAAAATTATGCAACATATATGTAAAATTACTGTCGATTTCTAAAAATTTGGAGATAAAATATTGAGCACATTCTTTTCTCTCTTCAGTTCCTGGAATTCGAAAGCCAATATCTAACTGATCCTGAACATAATTATAGGCGTTGTCTCCATTAAATTCTAACTCAGTGTTATAATTTTGTATATTTAGATTATTTGAGGGTAAGAATAGAAAGAAAATTGAAAATATTGCTATACAAGCAAAAACGACCAAAATTAGGATATTATATCTTTTATTTATAGACACTCACCAAAAAAATGGGATTGAATGGTAATATATTATACCTTTTCAAACAAAATTAAGAAATCTTTTTCATGGAATTTTCTAAAATCTCTACAGCACTATCAATTTCTTCCTTAGAAATAACTAAGGGTGGCTGAAGTCTTACTACACAACCTTTTACTCCCCCCGATCCTATCAAAAGCCCATTTTCTCTGCAATAATCTCTGATTTTTGTTGTTTCTTCCTTTGCGGGTGTTTTGGTCTTTTGATCCTTGACCAATTCAATTCCTATCATTAATCCTTTTCCTCTAATATCACCTATTAAGGGATATTTTTCTTTTAACTCATTTAATCTTTTTAATAAATATTCTCCATCTTCATTGGCTTTTTCTGAAAGTTTCTCATCAAGTATGAATTTAATGTTAGCTAATGCTGCTGCTGAGGAGATCGGATTACCTCCAAAGCTTGAAAAGTGATCACCCGGTTCAAATGAAACTCCAATATCAGAGCGCGTTATACAGGCACTTAATGGAAATCCCGCTGCAATGCCTTTTGCCATTGTCATGAAATCGGGGATGACGTTGTAATGCTCAATTGCAAACATTTTACCAGTCCTTCCAAAGCCTGTTTGCACCTCATCAGCAATAAACAGGATTTCGTAATCATCTAGAATCCCTTTTACAATTCTGAAATAATCAGGTGGAGGTATTATTATCCCACCTTCCCCCATCACAGGTTCAGCTATAAATGCTGCAACTCCTTTGCTTGTACCATAATCGATTGTAGTTTCTAAAGATCTAGCACAGAGATAATCACAACTGGGAAACTCTTTTTCAAAATGGCAACGATAACAATATGGAGGATGTGCATATGCAATACCAGTCATAAATGGTCCGAGATCATATTTCTTTCTACTTGACTGACCAGTAATACTTAATGCCCCTAATGTTCTTCCATGAAATGAACCCATCAAAGAGATAAATTCATATTTTTTCGTAAATTTCCTTGCTAACTTTAAAGCTGTTTCTACTGCTTCTGCTCCAGTATTACCAAAGAATGTCGTAGTTAAACTAGGATCTGTTATTTCAGCTAATTTTTCAGCGAGGTAAATTGTTGGTTTAACGTAATATAAATAAGACCCCGCATGAATCAGTTTATTTGTTTGATTTATAGCAGCCTCGACTATTTGTTCTTGACAATGCCCTGCGTTTACAACGGAATATCCGGCGAAAAAATCGATGAATTCTTTCCCTTGCACATCAATAATTTTAGCACCTTTCGCCTTCTCTACCACAATTGGTTGCATTTTTGATAAAAAGCTCGTAATTAGATATTTATTTGCTTTTTCAATAATATCTTTCGGATTAGTCAACTCTTTCACTATCCTTTTTTTAAAACTTAGAATAAATAATATATTTCTACTTAGAATTTAAACACTTTTATAAAGAGGTTTTTACCATAAGGATACAGAATCACGAAATAGTTGTCTTAAATCATCAGTAAATTTCGTTTTAAATACATTTTGTTTACAAATCATAATTCATTTATACTTTACCATCAGATATAATAATAAAAAAACTAATATAAACACTTTATGTCAGTTGCTGAAATAAGTAAAGAAACAGGAGTTATTATTAGAGGATTAGTAAAAGGTCAACCAATATATGCTGTTG
Organism: Promethearchaeota archaeon; assembly: GCA_019057775.1. Next base: position 15,419 of record JAHLWT010000259.1, on the reverse strand, counting down.
TATCCCCTGGCGATTATGTACGTCATAGGTTAGTATTTCCAATAGTGCTTACAGAAGACCTTGAGTTTGGTTTTAAAAAGGCTAAAGGAGAAATATTAAAGACAAATTCGACTATTGTGGTAAAATGCTCAAAATTATGTTATGTAAGTGTTGGAGATGCGATAAAAATCAGTGGAAAACTTGTGAGAGTCAAATCTGAACTATGGGATGAAACTTATTTGTACATAAAAGCTAAAGATCTTTTTAACGAAACTCTACAAACTGGTATTTTAATGTACTAAAATCTAAATTTCATTTTACTGCGTAAAAATTTTATACAAAAGATACTTCTAATTTTTTTATAAGCAACCTGTCCCAAATCTATTAGACATCATTAAAACGATTATGACTAGACACGTTTCTAGAATTATCAAATACCTCTTGAATTGTTTTAAACTTTTGAAGCCGCTGAAGAGTGGAATACTGAGGAAATATTAACTTAATTTGCCTTTTTTTAAATTGTTCTAGTAATTGTTTTGGAGACCCCCAAAGACACTCTGTTAATTCATCACTAAATAAATTAATATTCTGATTTTTAGGAAATTTACATAGAAAGAATTGAGTATCAAACCTAATAGGGGATATAGCAGGGGTTACCAATCTTCCAAAATATTTTAAATTTTTCGCAGTATAATAAAGGTTTTCTTTAGTCAAAACATCAGTCATAGTCATGCGTTTTTTTTGAAGCTTTTTTTGATACTTTTTTAATTTCTTGGTTTTATCTTCAATTTTTCCGATGGATTTTCCTGTTTTATTAGTAGCGATTAAAATCCCAGCTTCTTCAAATAACTCGCGGGTTGCGATAATCCAAAGATTAGATGGATCGTCACATATTTCTTTTAAATTTTTAATGAGATCTACATCAATTCCTACTATCCTTGCTCTTGATTCTTTGGTTAAGTCCTGTTCATCGATGCTCCCTCCAGGGAACACATGATGTTCACTCATAAATCTCGCATTTTCATGTCTTTTAGCCATGAATACTTCAAATTCACAATTATCGGCAGATTCTAAGTCTGGCTCTCGTTCACGTAATAAAATTACAGTGGCAGCTAATTTAGGTTCAACAGGCATTAAGAATCATTCTCTAATTATTTTAGAATTTTAAAAGATGAAAGATTTAATTCATTTGTTTTTTACAAATCCTGATTTTGAGAAATCTTTTGAAAAATATCTGCCTGGTTTTTTATACGCTACCTCACGCCATTCCACTACTTCATCTACAAAATGGTCACCTGTAATTACAATGATATCTCTATTCTTAAACGAATCTAACGCTATATTAACAACTTCTTCTGGTTGCATCGCTCTATTGGACTTAGGAAGTTCAGGATTATTCCAGATACCATAGATTTCCGTATAAGTTGCCCCCGGACATATACTTTTGAGCTTCACTTTTGATTTAATGAACTTTAATTTAAGCTGAACCATTTCTGTAAAAGTTGAAATAAATGCCTTTGTTGAATGATACATTGGTTCTCGTGAACCGTGTAATATCAGTGATGCTATAGATGATATGTTAAAAATTACGCCTCTGTCATTATTTCGCATTTTTTTCAGAGCAGCATACATTAAGCGAACTGTTGCACCACAATGAAGGTTGAGCATTTTCATAAAAACATTGATATCGGACTTTTTATTGATAAAATTTTCGCTAGTTCCGAATCCCGCATTATTGACTAGTACATCAAGATCATTGATTGTTTGAATATAGGAGGCAATTTCTTCCATAAATTCAGGTTGGGAAAGATCGCCTGAAATAATCTCAACATTGATGCCATGTTTTTGCTTCAATTCTGCAGCTAGGGATTCCAACCTGTTTTTTCTTCGAGCTGTAATAACCAAATCAAAACCCTGAGAACTTAGTATTCGTGAAAAAGATTCTCCTATTCCTGAACTCGCACCAGTAATTACTGCAACACCTGGATCTTTCACTCCCATAAAATTTATCTTTACTGTCATAATTACAATTTACCTTGTATTTTCTTTAAAGTTTCTCTTAAAGCGCTTAGTTTTCCTTTAGAGAGACTTAATATTTTTAACCTTTTAAATATCTTATAATGATTTCAAGATCTCACACAGAGCAAACTTGAATTAGTATACAATTTTCTTCCATCGTTTTTCGGACCAATAAAGTAATATTCCGTTTTTCTCTGTTTTATATACCATATTCTGAAATTCTAAATAATCCAAATGAACTAAAGTTTCACTAATTGCAAGGATTTTATTCATCTGGTCCAAATCATCTCCGAAGTGGTGAAGAGCAATCTGAAGGGGAGGCATTGGATTATTTTCAATGATTTTAGATATCTCATAAAGACGATTCTGGTGATGATTTTTTATTTCAGTTATTCTTTCATGGGGGTTGTAAATAATTTGCTCATGTCCCGGTAAAATTAATCTTGAATTCAGCTCATCGATTCGATCCAGGGATTTAAGATAGTGGTCTAAGATGTTTTCAAAATTATTTTTTTTGTTAAACTCTTCAGCACCCGCCATTACCAGAGTACCCAAATGTGGTGTAATATTACTTAGTATATGGTCTCCAGAAAATAATATGCCTTTTTTCGCAAAATATACACAAATATGCCCAACTGAATGACCTGGAGAATATACAATTTGTAGTTCGCCATCTACGATTCTATCATTATTATTAAGTAATAAATCTGGTTGAAAGTATTCATATCTCATCAACCCTGTACCAAACCGTTGAATAATTCGATCGGCCTCTTCCTTTGCGAGACCATAACTAATGAGTAATTTTCCTCTTTCTTTTGCTTTTTCTTCCAAGTTGGTATTCTTTATCGAATTATCTCTTAACTTAGCTAATTCATGAGCTATTTTGTGCATACAAATTTTTACATCTGGATTTGCTCTCTTTAATTCTGTTACTAAACCTGTATGGTCTGGATGTTCGTGTGTAATAATACAATAATCAACATCACCAAGATTTATCTGTAATTCGTTTAAAGCTTTATAAAAAGCTTTTTGCCAGTATTTCATAGAATACCCCGCGTCAATAAGAACAACTTTATCATTTACGGTAAAAAAATATAAGCTAATAATGTTGGAGAAACCGATATTAATCTGATTGATACCTTCTAAAGAATGTAATTTATAATATTCAAAATCTACCAATTTAAACATTCTTGAGAAAAAATTTCTTAAATCCTCAAAATCATGAATTTTTTTCTTTAAGTCGGGAAACTTATTCACTATCGGAGATTTTATTTTATTATTAAAGAATTCATTGAACGGTTCACTATTCTCTAAGAAGGCCACATATGAATCAAAAGAAAACCAAAAGAAATTTTGAATGAGATCTTCCGAAAGCTCAGTTCTTTTAGAAATTTCTTTAATGAATTGCCTGACTGATGTCTGGGGAGTAAATTTCTTAAATTCTTGAAAAATTAGGTTCTTTTGGTTAACATCCAATTTGTATATGTTGATTAATCTTTCTGCTTCTTTTCTTCGGATTGTAAGATCTCTACTCATCTAAACCATTAAAGCTAATTATATTCAAAAGTTAAATATTGGTTTTAAAAAATAACAAGATCAAAAAAACTTTGGTAATTTGGTTTGGAGGGTAAGTTCAATAAAGATCTTCTATACCGAAAAACCTTATAAATGCTGATTTTACCATAAGGTCATTGATTCAGTGAAAAGCTGTCTGAGATCCTCGGCACTTGCGGGGCGGGGAGACAATTTAGTTACACGATGTTGCGGAAGTGTTCCTTGGACTAATTCTTCTATATCATTTGGTCCAAACTCAACCTCACTCAAACCATTAGGCATCCCTGTAGCTCGCATTAGTTTAATAATTTCTTTAGCAATAACATCTCCGGCATCTTTTTTATCTATATTTGAGACATCAGCGCCCATTAGTTCTGCTGCATATAAATGTAAGTCTGGATTTGTCTTCGCGGTGAAACGAAAAACAGCGGGTGAAACAAGTACTACACCCATACCATGTGGAATTATTGGATGTTCCGATTTAATTCCTTCAGGAATGTATTCTCTAACCATTCCTGATACAGGATAGGACATTCCATGGGCTAAGTGAACTCCCGCGTTACCAAATCCTATACCAGCAAATGTGGATGCAAGAATCATTGTTGCTCGAGCTTCATCATCAGAAGGATCTTGAACTACACGCACAATATTTTTTGAACTCATCTCAATTGCCTTAGACGCCCATAGATCGCTAATTGGGTTAGCTCCTTGGTAAGCAGGTCGTAATTCAAGACTTTCAGGAGCAAGACGCTTATGATAAGGGAGTGCGGTAAGTGATTCCAATGCATGACAAAGAACGTCGAAACCACAAGAGGCAGCGGCGATCTTCGGCACAGTCCGAGTATTATTGGGATCTATAATTCCCATGACAGGTCGTAATGCACGATGTGCAATTCCCGTTTTTGCGTGCATTGCTTCTAAATCAAAAATTGCAACTCCTGTTGTTTCACTTCCTGTACCTGCTGTAGTAGGGATAGCAATCATTGGTTTCAAAGGTCCTGGTACGGGTATTCCTTTACCGATCGGTCGGTTGACATAATCCAAAAAATCTGCAGGATATGTTGAATATAAATTTGCTATTTTAGCAGTATCCAGGGAGGATCCACCTCCAACTCCGATAAAACCATCAAACTTCCCTTCAACTGCGAATTTAGCAGCAACCTTGAAAGATCCATCTGTTGGTTCAACTCGAGCTTTATCAAATAAAACATATTCTATATTTTCTGCTTGTAATGCTTCGATGGTGACTAATACAGGTTCACTATTAGTCAAATTTGGGTCTGTGACTACCATAACCCGGTGTGCACCAAGCTTTTTCATATCAAATCCTACTTCTCGGGTCACACCAGGACCATATTTGATACTAGACGTATCCATCGTAAAGGCTGTTTCAAATGACATGTTTTATGTCCTTTAATATTTTTTTATTTAATTTAATATAATTTATCAATACAATTTATTTATGTTTTTATCAAATTTCTGTTAATCCCATTCAATCTTAGTGCTACCATGAAATTTCTCAATTATCACACGCTCTTGTGTAAAAAATTTTACACCTTCATATCCTTGGGCTCGTAACATACCAAAGAACGAATCTTTTGCCCCAGCGAAGGGAAACCAAGCAAGTGGTGCCACTACACCTATATTTATCCCTAATTGGATGTTATTAATCTCACTTCGGAAGTGGCGTGCTTCTTCCCCACTTTCAGTATATATTGTCACTGCATTTCCTTTTGGATTTTGGTTAATTATTTTTATTGCTTCATCTAAATTATCAGCACGAGCCAGACATGCAACTGGTCCAAAAACTTCCTCGTCATATAATTTCATTCCTGGTTGCGCATTTTCAAATAAACAAGGTCCTAAGAAATATCCTTTCTCATAACCTTCAACTTTTATACTTCTTCCATCTAGGATCAATGTTGCTCCCTCGTCGATTCCATTTTGAATTTGTCCAAGAAGTTTATTTAGCGATTTCCTCGACACAACAGGTCCCATAAATGTTTCCTTGTCCATGCCGTATCCAACTTTTAGTGTTTTTATAGTTCCTAAAAGCTTTTCTTTAAATGTATCATAGAATGATTGGTTACCTATGACCATAACTACTGCTCCGGATAAACATCTTTGTCCAGAATTACCAAAAAGAGAATTCATTAAATTAGGTATAATCTGTTCAATGTTAGCCTTATCTGTAATTACTAGAAAATTATTAGCGCCTCCATGGCACTGAGCTCGCTTACATAAACTACTTGCTTTTTTATAAATAGCTTGAGCTACGGGAGTTGATCCTACACTTGACACACCAACTACATCAGGATGTTCAATTAACTGATTAGCAACATCAACATTTCCATGAATATAATTAATCACCCCAGGTGGAAACCCTGCTTGGTCAATATATTCATAGATTTTTTGCAAGGCTAATGGAGTTTGCTCATTTGATTTTATGATATACGTGTTTCCAGTAGCCACTGCAAATGGCCAGAACCAAAATGGAACCATCGCGGGAAAATTAAAGGGAGGGATCATGATAAAAACACCTAAAGGTTCAAGAATTGAATATTCATCAATTCCGAGAGCAATATTCGACATGTACTGACCCTTTTGGTATTCTGGTACGGTAATTGAGGCTTCAATCATTTGATAAGTTCTAATAACCTCACCTCTAGCCGCATTCCATTCTTTGCCATGATTAATAACAATAGATTCAGTAATTTCATCAATATTGTCTTTAATTAATCTTAACAATCTAAAAAATGGTTGGATTCTCTGAACTCCAGGAACTTTTCTCCAATCATGATATGCTTCTTTAGCTGCATTAACAACCTGTTCTATTTCTTCTTTTGTTGATATTGGAATCTTACCGAGTGGTTCATCTAAAGCAGGATTCATAAATTCGATGAAGCTACTACTATTTGAATTTACGAATTTTCCATTAATATAATTTTTTAAAAGATCCATATCTATAATCCTCTTTTCTTAAGAAAAATAATGAAATTATGAATAATTGAATATATATATTTTTTCGCTAAAATACTATTTACGGACGTAATTTAAAATCGGGAATTTGGTAAGACCAATTTCAATAAGTAAGCGGAAAATATGAAAAATAAAAATAAGAAATATATTTTAAATTTTAATAAGGCTCAAAACCAAGATCTACTCTTGTTTCTTCCCCTTTCAATTCAGTCTCTATAAATGTGAGTTTTACAGGAGTCTCAATTTTAATAGATTCCGGTTTGGATTCGTCTACACCAATTAATTGTCCAGAAATCATCGGTCCTTCTTCAAGTTTTATGACTGAAAAGCAGTAGGGTTTTTTCATAGAATAACCTTTATTTACCATAAATGTAGTTCCCACACCAATACAAGAAAAAGCAGCGATTTTTCCTTTGCCAGACACTTCAATCCATTCCATATCCGTTGAGTTGCATTTTATACATAATTTTCGAGGAGGAACATCTACTACACCACATTTTTTGCATTTTGAACCCATTAATTTCTTGCTATTAACATATTCTAAATAATTTTGTATTGTCATTTCTTTTTCTTCAGACATTTCAATCACCAGATTTTATTTTTCAAAGATGGTAACCACACATGTAGCTCCAGAACCTCCCAGATTATGAGCTAGAGCTTTTTCAACATCAAATTTTACTTGTCTGTCCCGCTCAGCTATACCACGCATTTGTTTAAAAATCTCAACTGCCATAGCTGCACCTGTTGCTCCAACTGGATGACCTTTCGATTTTAAGCCTCCAGAAGTGTTAATTGGTCTTATACCGTCTCTTTTTGTCTCTCCATTCTGGATAGCTATTGCAGCTTTACCCGGTTCGTAAAAGCCTAGATCTTCTAATGCAATCAATTCAGCTATTGTAAAGCAATCATGAACTTCTGCTATCTGAATATCACTTGGTTTTAATCCAGCCATTTTATAAGCCTGTTGAGCAGCTTCTTTTGATGCGATAAATCCCGTAATTTCATCTCTATCATGTAAGGAAAGTGCTGCGCTTCCTTGTCCAGTTCCAGTTATCCATATTGGCGTATCTGTAAAGTCTTTAGCAACTTCTTCTGATGCTAAAAATACGCAAGCAGCTCCATCCGTGACCAGAGAACAATCAAATAACCTTAAAGGAGAGGCTATCATGGGATTTGATGAGCTATTTAGAAAATCCATCTCATCTCCCCAATTTGGTAAATCCCTTCCTTGAGACTCTATTCTTTTGATCTTTCCCGCCATGATATCTTTCAGGGATTGCTGCATTTGAGCAAAAGGATTTTGAGATCCATTTTCATGATTTTTGATCGCAATTCGCTTTAAATCATCATGAGTGGTTCCGTATTTATGGAAGTGTGCTGAAGCAACTGCTGCATATAAACCAGGAAATGTCGCTCCAGCAGGATATTCAAATAAATTATCTGATGCTGTTGCTAGCGTGTCGGTTACTAAGGTAGTGGATACTTCATTCATGCATTCTACACCACCAACAGCTATAACATCATGTATACCTGAAGCAATACCCAAAATACCTTGACGAAGAGCAATTCCACTACTGGCACATGCGCCTTCAAACCTAGAAGCGGGCTTAGGTGATAATCCTACTAAATTTGCCATCTGAGGTGCTAGATGTCCTTGGTGATTAAATAAATCTGAGGAGTAGTTACCGATATAACATGCATCTACATCCTTAGGTTCAATTCCATTATCAGTTTTCTTCACAGCATCAATCCACGCATCAACCCACATATCAGGATTACGCTTAAGTGGAAAGTTGCGCCCGAATTTGGACATCCCAGCTCCAACGATTGCAACTCGTTTTGCTAATTTACCCATAATTTCACCATATTTTCTTTTATTTAATATAATTTTAAAATCAAGGAATTGAATTTTTGTAAAATTAAATGTGTTATCATTTCAATGCAAGTTTTTTAAGTCCAGAGTTTGATAATTGTCATGGAAAGTCAGAGAGAAAGATTCAATACCATTTATTTCAAGATGTATTCAATTAATATTTGTAGAGTAGAAAAGTATTAAAAAAATATGCGACCCCTGAACGGTTATTAAGTTATGTGGATGCCTCTTTAATATTATTAAGTAAATTGGTCAATTCTAGAGCAGTCTTATCTTTTGATAATCATTTCGATGAGATTATTCCACGTTTATATTAATGAAACATATGAACTCTCGAACTTTTTTTTATTGTAAATTTCTTGATTAATAATCGATGTGTTATAATATTAATCTGAAAAGGAATTAAAAAGAAATAATAATAAAAAATAAAGAGTTACTAATTTAATTTAAAAAAGAGAAAAAAAATTTAATTTTGTTTTAACCTATTTTTTTGAAACAACTTCATCTAAATGATGTACCATCATCTTAGAGGAATTTGCATGTTTGATTTCTAACCTTTTTTTGTTTAACTTATCGTCAATTCCAGCAATTTTTTTTACCATGGTTTTTCGAGCTTCAATGTCATATTGGGTTGTAATAGCTATTTCTTCCATAACTGGGCTCCCACCTCCATGGTAGCTTCCATAGAGATGAATTCCTCCAGTTGCAGAACAAGCTACATCTCCAATATACCGCCATAATTGTGCAGCATTTTCAGGCGCAATCTTTGGGTTTCGAGTAATATATTTATAGAGTTTATCTTTCAATTTGGGATTAACAAAATCCCTTTCGTGTGGAAATGTAGCGGGAATACCACCACAAATATCCGTTATAATCTCAGCTTCACGGTATACAGCTTCTCCACTCAAACACCTTCCAACATTGCAATAAATTGAGTTCGGAATATAACTTCCTGGACCATATGGTACAAAACCCATACCAGGCATGTATACTTCTGGTTTTCCTAAATCAGAAGCAGTGTATCCCGCAGCATAGCCAAGTTCTGTAACTAAGATTAATTCGGCTAATTTATGCCTTACGTGTGATGCCTTTGCAATATTGTTATATTCTGCAGCCAAAGCAGCTGTTCCCGTCGTTATATCCCCAATTGCTGGTTTGCATCCCGAGTAACTATGCCGGTGAAAGAGACCAAATAATAATGCAAGGACACCCCCATGCTGGTATTCACCGCATAAAAAGACTCTTTCCCAGGGTACAAACACATCGTCAAAAATTATATACGAATCCGTAGCTCCTGGTGTAAAACCACGTGGAAAATGTTCTCTATCACGTAAATTATGAATAGTAACCACTTGAGTAACTCCCTCATAATCTCCTGGTACTGCGAATGCAACAGCATAATCTTTATCTTCAGGTCTTAATGCTCTTGTCGGGATAACTAATAGTTCGTCAGAAACGGAAGCCTCCGAGATATGCAGTTTACAGCCACGGACTATAATTCCATCTTTCTTCTTTTCTACAACATGGACATACATATCAGGATCTGCTTGATCAGCAGGACGTTTAATTCGATCACCTTTTACATCAGTTTGAGCACCAGCTGCAACTAAATCTTCCTGTTGAAATCTTAACAGCCATTTTTTAAAATTTTCATGGTAATGAGATTCTCCATTATTTAGTTTATCAGCCTCGTATGAAACATTGTATATCGCATTCGTCGCATCGCAACCCATGCACCGCTGAATGCATCCACCAACTTTTTGACATAATTTGCGTGTCATATCTTGCTTTTTATGAAGGTCATCAGTACTATGATGAACATGCGTAAATCGATTAATAATTTCACCCGTAAGATGAGATTTTACTTGGATTAAATCTCTGTATTCAGGGTCGTCGAAGGCGTCGAATGTAGTTCCAATCGTGTTTAGACAAGGCATTTGGAGGTCGTCTAAACGATCTATTTCTTTGCCATCATAATAAAGGTTAGATTTCATTCTACCTAAATCTTTCATGTACTGTTCTTTTGTTCTTACCATTTCTAATCAATTTTTTGTTTTTTTTGGTTTAATCTTTTAACTATAACTACATTTGTATAATTTTAATTAAAGAAGTTTTAAAAATTGATCTTTTGTTCTCATTTTAAATACTTCAATTAATTATAGATATTTTTTATTTTCTAATAATATCTATTTTATAAATTTTATAATTTTAATGGTGTCGAGAAATACTTGTCAACAGATTAGTCTTGAAAATATTTAAATAAATACCAGATTTCAAGAAAAATTAGAGTGAATGAAAGAATAAGAGGAGCTAAGTAATGAACATTTTCCATAAGAAATCCCCCAATATACCCTGTTGGAATAAAACCAAGACCTCTTATAAATCCAACAATCCCATATGATTCAGCTTTTCTAGTTTCATCTAAATCTGTTAAAGAAATCTGCTCAGAAGGAATGAATGTACACACACTCATTGCAAATGGAATATGGCTTATGATTAAAGCGGGTAATAAAAATGCTTCAAAACCTCCAGCCCAAATAAAGAATGCTATAATATTAATGGCAAAAAAACTTAAACCAAAATACTGACTCCAAATGAGAGATTTTTTTTTTCCGATCTTATCTGCTAAATGTCCTCCAGGGATTTGAAATAACATATTAGAAATGTTAAATACAATCGTAATCGAAGCAAGTTCTTCTCGAGTGATATGATAAAAATCTGTTAAACCTCCGCTATAAATTGAAAGGCCAATATTATAAATAAATAGATCTATTGTGAGGAAAATTAAAACAGCTTTACTTTTTTGGGTTTTTATGATTTTCTGCCAAAGACTAGGACTTGTCTTCTTAGAATTTTCTGTAGAAAATTGAGGTTTTAATTTAGGCTTAAATTTTTCGGATATAAAAAAAGTGATAATAATCCCTTCAATTATTAATATAACGATATATACTTGAAAGAAAAAACGAGTATCAAGAGATTTTCCTATCAAAACAAAAAAAGAACCAAATATAGTTCCTCCAAAATAAGAAAAAAGCATAAACCCATACATCAGACCCATGGATTTATCACTATTTTCAGAAACAGAAATATTGATGTTAAAAGTGTGCATCGCAACTCCAGCAAAGTATAATACTATTCCAATAACAAGAAATTGTAAAGTGCTTGAATTTGCGGAGATTAAAAATAATAATCCTAAAACATACAAGACCATACCGCCTAGAATTACTTTTTTACGTCCATATCTATCTGAAAGTTTACCTATAAAGGGAAGTGGTAAAAATTGTACTATACCACCAATCGTAACGATCAACCCTGTAAGTAAAATAGAATTTGTGAGATTTAGAACGTAAGGTTGATAAATTACGTTAAACATCCCTGATCCTAAACCGTAAAGTAAGTTACAAAAGAATAAAGTCCACAGATTTCTGAGTTTTAATTTTCTAAATGGCTCAGAATTATCATCGTTTTTCATGATTTTATTAATCTACAGAACATTGAAATTTCACGTATTTGTATTTATTCAAGAATCTCTAATATTCAATTCCATATCGAGCACTGATACCCTTTGAAGAATAATAATGCTTTATCATTCTCATTTCTGTTAGAAGATCAGCTCTCTCTTTTATTTTTGGATGCATCTTTGGTCCGCCTGTTAAAATTAATTCAACTTTTTCTGGTTTCAATTGTATGAGCTCTAGAACAGGTTCAATGGGTACAACATTCATTGATATTGCAACTCCAATCTCATCAAGTATGACAATATCATAGTCATCACTTAGGATAATTTCTTTAGCATGAGCTAGTGCTTTCTGACCTTCTTCCAAGTCAAATTCTCCCGGTTCAGCGATGAGTTCGGGGCTACCAAACTGCTTTAGTTCAAAGTTGGGAATATTTTTAATGGCTTCAATTTCCCCATACTTATAATTACCTTTCATGAATTGAATCATGTAGACTTTAAATCCATGTCCCGTGGCACGAACACCTTGTCCTATTGCAGCAGTAGTCTTGCCTTTACCTCTTCCAAAATAAACTTGAACTAATCCATGCTTCAATCTTTTTCTAGTTGTACTCATTCTTATTCAATCTATTAATTTATTATATTTTGAAATATTGTATAATTTAATTAGTTTTTAATGCTAAATAGATGTGATTTCATGGGTAAATATGAGATTTTAAATAATCAACTGAATAAATATTTAAGGTTAGCTACCTTTCCGGTGGGAGTAAAATTACTGGAAAACAAGGAAGATTTAAACAAGATTAAATTTCTAAAAAAGCCAGATCATAAATTAGCAGTATGCCAAATATTCAGCTATGCTAGATATTATGGGTGGACAATGGGATGTACAAAAGATGATAACTTCTGTCCATTAGCAGGAATTAGTATTGGCTTTGAAGAGTCATACAAGCTTTATGAGGAAGGTTCTTTTTTTATTGGGAGGTATAATGAAACCAAGGAAGCTGCTAAAAAAACAACAGCTTCAATACCCAAATTACCTTATAATCAATATTCTGCAATAGTTTCCGGAACTTTGGAGCGTATAGACTTTGAACCTGATCTAATCTTAATTTGGGGGAATTCTGCTCAAATTATGAGAATAATTCAAGGTTATTTATGGAAAAGAGGAGGAAGGGTTTCAATGACTACTTTCTGCGATGGTGTATGCGCAGACACGATATCAAATGCGATGCTTACAGGTGATTTGCAAATAGCTTTTCCTTGCCTTGGTGACCGTCGATACGGAAAGGCAAATGATTCCGATTTAATAGCATCAATACCAATTGGCATTATAGATGAAATTATAGATGGAATGGAGAAAACTCATAAGGCAGGGACAAGATATCCGATTCCTTATCAAATATCTACACCGGAGTATTTTGTAAAATTAAAAAAACAATTAGGTAAAACAAAAAAAAATTAATTGAGTTTATTGCGATATCTTTCTTGTCCATATTTAGTATATGCATCTCTCATTGAGGGCACGGGAATTTTATTTTCAACTTTCTCTAGAACTAATCTCTTAACAGAGCAATTTGTGGAACAAATTCCACAGCCTATACAAAGATCTCTCTTTAATTCTAGATTATATTTGCCTTCTTCCTCAATAGAGGGATAAATGGCATGAGTGGGGCATAGATCTACACATCGATAACATTCATTACATTCTATTGTATCATCAATTTTAGCACGGAAGTTAGAGAAGGCAAAAAAACCAGGTCTATGAAATTTTGTCATTCCTTTTAAAATCCCACAATGTTCTTTGTCACAATTACAAATAAACTCAGGCTTTTGAGCATTTAGCGTGCTATGAACCAACCCTTGTTTTTCACATTTAATCAGCAATTCCAAAGCTTCTTCCTTTGACAATCTCTTTGCCATACCATTTTCAATAAAATATTCAGCGCCCATATCAAAAGTCATGCATACATCTATTGGCATTTTATTAGTATAACCAAGAAATTTCGCTTTAGTTCGGCAGGAGCAGGGCATCACTCCAAAAGCAGTATATTGACTTATAAGTTCCTCGACTTCCTCAAACGGTAAAATTTTTTGAGAGATTATTCCTAAATCTTCATTAAGTTCAATTATTTTTTCTGATGTTTTGGACGGCAAAATTCTTGGAAATGGGTAGTTTGATGATCCCCCTGTTGGAAGAACAAATCTGTTTAAGTATTTATCAAAAAGTCTTGCAAGCCTCTTTATTTTCTCATCGGAATATATTTTTGCATTACTAAATACAAATTCAAAAATCCCTATTATAGTTGGCCAGATCGAAAATTTTGCTCTTTTGCGCGATTTTCCTAGTTTAAATAATAATCCTCTTTCAGCGAGAGAATTACACACTTCAATAACTTTTTCTTCTGGCTTCCCACTTAACTCAGTAATTTGTTGTGGTGTTGACCAAACATATGGCATTTTATAGTAACTAAGGATTTCTGCCTCTTCTTCTGTAAAGAGTTCTCTCAGAATTTTCATTATTCCTTTAGATTTGGGCGTCCTGGTGGGCCATCTATCCATTTTTTGTCTTAAATTCTCGTAAGGATCATTAATTGGTGAGTTTTCTATTGTCATATGTAATATCACTTTATCCTAACTTTATTAGATATACTAAATATTAATCATCTAATAAACCTAATCGAAGTATGATATAAGCTCATTTCATCTACGTGAACATAAAAATTGTAATTTTTTGTATGGGAAGAGAATCACATAAATAATTTAACAATATTATTAGTTTTAATTTGAAAAACAATTATATACTCCATTAAAGAACCTAAAAAAAAAGTAATACAAGAAAATCGGCGATTCTAAATGGTAAAGAATAAACTCATGTCTATAGAAGAAGCAATCTCAACTTACGCCCAAGATGGCGATCTTATAGGATTAGGGGGCTTGTCTTTTTGGAGAAAACCCATAAGTGCGTGTAGGGAAATAATAAGACAAAATAAAAAGGATTTAACTATTTGTACATTTGTAGGGGGAATCGAGGTTGACATGCTCATAGCCGCAGGGTGTGTTTCGGAAGTAAGAAGTTGTTTTGTGGGAATGGAAATTTTCGGAATGGCTCCACATTATAGAAAAGCTGTAGAATCTGGTTCGATCAAAATATCAGAAGAAAGTGAAGCTTCCATAGCATTAGGATTACGAGCTTCTTATTTAAAAGTACCCTTTATGCCCTTAAGGGGTATTATTGGAACTGATCTCCCTAAAGTTAGGAGTGATGTGAAACAGTTTGAAGACCCTTTAGGTTCTGGCACAACATTAATGGCACTTCCTAAAATCGATTTAGATGTCGCTATTTTACATGTACCATATGCAGATGAGAATGGGAACGGCAATATTTTAGGCGCCGTCTGGATGGATGCAGATATGGCAAAAACCGCTAAGAAAACGATTATCATATGCGAAAAGCTTGTAGAGACAGAAGATATTCGCTACCTACCTGGTAAAGCACAATTGCCGATGCAAACTACAGATGCAGTAGTAAAGATATCTTTTGGGTATCATCCAACC
>JAHLWT010000258.1 GCA_019057775.1 Promethearchaeota archaeon | reverse complement strand
ACAAGTTTTAGCCAATATCTGTTCGATGATAAACTCTCCTTAGAGCTAACTGCCTTTAAAGCCAAAGGTGATAACCTGATAAAAACACTTTTGGTGGGCAATCAATTACAAACCAGCAGAAAACCTGAAATTTCATACAAATTATTCATACATTTCTATGAATGAACCCGTTATTGCTACTCCGGAACAACAGGTTTTCTTAAGCGGGACTTATAAATATAAATCTTTTAGCTTAAATATATCGCTTCAGAGTATTGTCAACCTGTATATTCAAACCGGTCAGAATCCCGTGAAAGAATCTTATAATCTGTTAAATACACGTGTCGGCTATAAAATCAATAAGCATTTCGATGTCTTTATAAAAGGTGAAAACCTACTAAATACCAAATATCAAATTAATTATGGGTATCCAATGCCCGGTATAATTGGCTTTGGAGGTATTAATTTACATTTTTAATATCTACCTGACAATTATCTCATCAGACTGCTTCATTTACCATTTTTATTTCTTTGAATCTGCAGAAATGTCCAAGTTCTTTGGTAATATCCCCATAGCATGTTACACGATGCAAACCATGGGACCAGTTTTTCCATAATTTCGTTACATCTCCGTCGACCCTGACGGTAATTTTCGTCCGGCAACCCCTGTCGTCTTCAAGCGAGACAGGTGTTTCGACAATTTCACCCGTGAAGTAGGGTAGGAGGTCCATACCAACCAGTTTTGCCTGGGTAACTTTTTGTCCGTTGCGCATCTTTACCTGTGGTACAGCCCCTTCCTGCCTCTCCATTATTGTTCGTAATTTGTATGTAGCAGCAGGCTTATCCGGGCCATCCATTTTTGTTGTACCCATGCAGTGAGCCAGAATGATGGTATTATTGGATTCATCCACTGTTGGATCGCTGATAAAACCAGGTTTTCCTGACAAACCCTGAATTAATATGTGTGTCATTGCTGATGGCAAGTCCGATTCACAAATTCCTCCTAAACCCATATCATTTAACCTGGTAAAACCAATACAGGGATAGGCATAGGATTGGCAGAGCGGACCGTGCATACTGCCATAACAATCAGCGGTCATGACGGTTGCATCTTCTTCATCCAGCAACTGTTCAAAGGCAAGAGCCAGTTTACTAGACTTAAATATTTCTTCCTTAGAAGGTTCCACAACCTGAACAGCTCCTTTTATCCACCGTTCGGCTTCAGTCTTTGCTTTACTATCGCTGATGGCATTATATTTATCTAGTACTTGTTCAAGTTCAATTTGCTTGATCTCTGTTCCAAATTTTTTATTTATGTTGTTTGCATATTCTGTAAACGACCTGGTTGTAAGGTTAAGGATTTTGGCTTCTCTTAAGTGATGGATCGCACGAAAGGGTCTTATTGCAGCAGCCAGTTGTGTATAATCAGTGGTGAGTATACATTCCATTTTAGCGTCCGTCTGTTGTTTTTGCAAATCCCCGAATCCTACCCATTCATGCCCTGAATATGGAACAGCAAAAACCATGGTGGGCTGACCAACGCTGAGAATTTCATTTAAGATCGGCTGTATTCCAATATTAAAATGAATAGCCAGGATCCCATCAACTTCTTTTAATCTGCTTTTGATGCTTCCAACCTGTTCCGGGGAAGTGATCAGTTCGTCAACCACAAATTCCACATCATACAATTCGTCTTTCAATTTTTCGAACTGTGATTCATAAAACCGGATTTCATCTGTAAAGTTCATATTCGGTTTAGGCCAAAGCCCATGAGAAGTTCCCATGTAAATTCTGGCAACTTTAACTTTTGTTCTCCTGCAGCCCGGGCTTATCAGCTTTGACCCTTGTTTGTTTGCACCAAACGCTAAAAGACCCGTACTGCAAAAGCAAAGAGTACTTCCGGCAGCAGTAAGTTGCAGGAACTCTCTTCGTTTAATTCCTTTTTTCATGATAATTTCCTTTGCTTAAAGATTTGTTCAAATGTTTTCAAACTCGTAAAGCTGTGTCTGGTCAATAGTATCTTATGTATCGGAATTTACTCTCCGCCAGCTCTGTGAAATACTGCCTAGCAGTAAAGGCTTTGCCTTTATTTCACAGGGCCAGCTGGCGGATCATGAGATCGGGGCTGTATCAAAACCTTCGAATATATCATTCCTGACGAATCCGCCGGCTGGCGGAGGAGATCAGGAACCGAAGACCGCAGGGATGAGCTCAGCGAAGCTAATCCAATAAACCCTTATTATTAGTTAAATATAGATTCCTGCTTTCGCAGGAATGATTACCAAAATAGGGTTGTGATACACCCCCTAACTGTTTATTCTACTCCCTGCTTTCTACTTGATTGATAGGCGTTACATGCTCCATGGATATTCATCTCTATTTACACAAAACTCACCGGTACCATTTGCAGCTAAATCCGCTTCGAATATCAATTTAGGTTGGTTACCGCAATATGGCTCATCAATTTTAATAATATACTTTTTCAATTCAATTCCTGTTATTTCAATATCAAGGTCATATAAACATGTACAATTACATAAAGCTTTTTTCTCAAACTCCTTGATTACTATTAAATCACTTGATAAAACAATACTGCAATATAAACTATCAGGACAGCAGTTAAATCCAGCATTTATATGTTTTAATGTTAACTTTTTATTTTGAGAATCATATGAATAAGATATACAGCTTATGTTGCTATCATAATCATCTTCTTTAATGCTTGATTTAAGATTCTTACAATTTGTGTGATTGACGATTTTACAACTGATGGCACCTTCCGGGTTATCTTTTTCACAGCTTATTAAAAATAAACTGATTAATAACAGGCTTATTCCAAAAAAAATATTTGATTTCAATGTTTTAAATTTTAATTAAACATTCTTCTGATAACTACAAATAAGATGTAATTATCTCAATAAAGGTTGCTTTAATGCCTGCCAATATTGGATAAATAAAATTTCGGACATGCAATGGCTATTTTTTCGGATATCCTACTGTTTGTGCAAGGATAACTTTTTGATCCGGTCGCAGCTTCATCGCCTTCTCCAGGGCCGGTTTGTCAATTAAGCCACGCACAACAGTTGCCAGTCCTTCTGAAGCACAGTACAAATAAACATTCTGGCCGATAAAGCCTGTGTTTGCAGATGAAGTGACATACTTTTGACTTTCTTCCGCATTACCCATCTTTGAGAAATCCGATACATAGATAAGGTTTACAGGCGCTTCCTGTACGTACGACTGAGTACCGGTTTTAGCGCGGATATCCTCTGTCAGAACCGGCATTAACATGTGCGCCTTCGCATCATAAAGATAAAGACCATCAGCGGTGGCAATGTAAATATCTATTTCCTGCCTGTTATTTGCCGAAGGTGCAGTACGCTTTCCTGATTCCGGGCGATTTACTCCGAATGCAGCCCAAAGCATATCGGAAAGCACCTGCATGGGCAACTTCTCATTACTGAATTCGCGGGAAGAGCTTCTGTCCTTTAACACCTGCATCAGGGGCCGACCGCCGTCCATTTGCGGTTCCAAAAGCTGGATAGGCTTGAGTTCCTGCGCAAAGGTCAAAGTTGGACAAATGAGTGAAATGATAAATACAAGGCGAACGGCTTGAAAAAATTTTGTGTTCATGATAATCCTCCTTTAAGTTAGTCTTTGGTTTTTCTGAAGAAATCTTTAATACGAATCTTAATTGTAACATTATTTATTAATGGTTTTGCCCAAATACCAATACTAAAAATATATCCCAGGGTAATATACAGGAAAAACATGCCAAAACGCAAACCCATCAATTCTCCAAGTCCGCCTATTATTAAAGGAACTATTGCCCCACCCATAATACCTGTACAAAGAATACCTGAAAATGTTCCATGGTGATGGGCGACAGAATTCAGGGCCAGTGAAATTATTACTGCCCACATTATCGAAGCGAAAAATCCGGTAAGAGGGAATGCATAAAAGGCTACCTGCACAGGGCCAAACAATGCAAAAGTCAGCGAAATTAGTGCGCCGGAAGTAAAAGCAATTAAAACGGTTCTGGAATCAAATAACTTTAATAACAGTAATCCAAGTATACAGCCAACAGTAAGCAAGCCCCAGAAATATGAAATTGTATCAGCACCTTTCGTAGCAGGATCGACATCATGATACATTTGAAGAAATTTTGAAGTCCAATTCGCAATACCCTGTTCAGTACCAACATAAGCAAATATGCCTATAAAGAATAGAATTACATATTTATTTCTTAGCAATTCTTTAAATGCAAGCCCGGTTTGTATCTTTTCATTCTCTAAACGAACCACTTTGGGAAATTTAACAAACCGGATTATTAATATCATAAGCAAAACAACTATGGTAAATACCCAATATAGTGAAATCCATTCCAGATTTTCAGGAACTAAATGATTCAACATTTTAATTATAAAAGAAGTATTTTCAGTATGCACATTCAGTACAAGATAACTATACAACTGGGGACTCAGAAAGGATGCTAAACCAAAAACCAACTGTGCCAGAACAGAATAAAATGCAAAATTCGCCTCACCTCCAGCTTGCCGGAGTAATGGATTAATAGCAACCTGCAACATGGCCATACCAATGCCAATAGAAAATAGTGATATTAATGCCACATAAAATTTGGGAAATAACGCAAAAAATAACGCCCCTAAAAAAGCAATAAAAAATGAAAATAGTAAGATGGGTTTTTCTGAATACTTTTCTATTAATACTCCTGCTGGAATAGACATTACACCATAAGCCACAAAGAATGAAAAGGGCAAAAAACCAGCCATTCCAATACTAAGACTGAAACTATCAATAATATCAGGAATTATTGGACCAAGAATATTGGTTAAGAATGAGATTACAAAAAATATTAAAAGAATTAAGATTACAATTAATGCACTACGTTTCATTATTTTATTTTTTTAATCAGGTGATAATTAGAACAAATACATATTCTATCGAATGCTTTACGATTAGATTTATTTAGTGTACTAATGCTGCAGCTCCCAATAGTGTGATATTTTCATTTTGAGATTGGAGAATTTTAAGTCTTTTAATAGATTCAGGGAAATAACAGTCAACCAAGGCTTTTCTCATTTCACCGGCAAAAAACTCATATGCCTTTGCGATCGATCCTCCTAAGATAATCGCTTCCGGATCGTAAGCATATACAACCGCTTTAACAGCATTCCCAATATGTAAACCAAATTCATTCCATATATTGAATGCTTCTGAATTTCCATCTGATGCATCTTGATAAGCCTTTAAGGCAGTGGTATTATGCTTTAATTCAAAAAAACTGCTGCTACAATAGTATTCAAAATCTTCATCCCGGTAAGGTAAATACCCTATTTCGCCAGCTCCACAATTATTACCCGAATAAAGTTGATTGTTTATTATTATGGCTGAACCAAGACCTGTTCCTATGGCCATTCCAACTACCGATTTATAAGGTTTGGCAAGACCATACTGTTGTTCTCCAAGAACAAAACAATTAACATCGTTATTTACATATACGGGAATCTTAAATTCTTTTTGTAAAATATCTTTCAACTCAACTTTTTCCCACGAAGGAATTTTAACAGCATTGTAAACGATTCCCTTATCAATATCCACCACTGCTGGCACTCCAATGCCTATTCCTTTTATGTCAGGTTGAATCAAAGGCGCAATAAACTCTAAAAATTGGGTAAGAGTTTCCGGTAATGAATCTTTATTCTTCAGAGAAGTATGTCTTTGCACAATGATCGAGCCATTTGCTATTATACCTGCTCTTATGTTTGTTCCACCTAAATCTACTCCTATGGTCATCATATCAATAATATTTAGTAAGTGTCAGCTTATCACGTATAAAAATAAGAAAAATAACTAATTAGAGTCGGTCTATAAGCTAAGCATTTAGAATTTTTAGAAAATAACAAATTACAAGCACCAAAATATTTACCCTGTGAAATAATTTTTGCTTTGCAAAAATTACTT
>JAHLWT010000257.1 GCA_019057775.1 Promethearchaeota archaeon | reverse complement strand
ACAAAAAAATGGAATTTTATTGATAAACTTCTCTTTTCTTTATTAAATTTGTAGATAATTATAAACCTATTAAATTTTACCCAAAATGAAAAAATTGCGTCTGTTAATCTTGGCATTTGCAACCTTTTGTTTCATAGGGTTTTATGGCTGCAAGGGTGGGGCTGATAAAGCTGAAGAAGTAGAAGGTGAAGCAATAGAAGCTGTAGAAGAAGCTGTTGAAGTTATGGAAGAAATTGTTGACACAACAGAAGCAGCAGAGGAAACACCTGCTGAAGCAGTTGAAGAAGCTGCTGAAGAAGAAAAGGAAAATGAGTAGCAAATGATTTTATGCCGGGAGAAAGAGGATGCCAATTGACATCCTCTTTCTTTTTAAAACAAGTGTATAAACCCTTGTATAACTTCCCCGGTAGCATAATCAAACTCGGAACCAAACATGCTGTGAGGAATGGAATAGATTAGAAGCAAGACAACTCCTGCAAGAATTGTAAATGCGGGTCTTTCTGTCTTCCGGTTGGCGATAACAGCCATAAGCCAGACTAAAAAACTGATGAGGGTTTTGTTATCCGTTAAATCCCAGCCAAAAGGTATGCCTGTCCAGGCATCGCCAAAAGCATAGTACTGGACCATCGGACCCAAAATTAAGCCGCCAATAAACAATGCGACCAGTGTTATGTTTCCATAGAACCTGTATCTTTTATGCTTACCCAAAGCCAATAATATGGCAAGGTTTGATAGCAACATGGCAAAGAACATGAAAAATATATGAGGCACCAGGATTCCTCCTGGTACGCTGCCCTTAAAACGGATAATAACGGGTGATTCTTTAGCAATATCAATGGTTTCGGCCGGAGAAAAAATTTGCAGGTAATATGCTAATTTTCCTGCAGGTGGCTGATGAGGTAAAAAACCCAATAAAAAATCACCTTCCCTTTTTAAATCGGCTGATTGCCAATCATCATTCGTAGGGTACCGTTTAAAGAAAATTTTTCCATGAACGCTTGTATCCGGAATCTCAAGTTCAACCGGGCAGTTTTCATCACCACCATGAGTGCGAAGTAAACTTATATGATAGGATGATTGATTTATGTATATATCAACCTCTTTAGGATTGGTCGGTCCTGTTTTCCTTTGGTAGTATGCAGCAGCAAGCGTTATTAATACTGCCAATATCCAGTAAATTGTAGTTTTCTTCTTCATGTTTTGTAATTACATTTTAATATAACATCAATACGACTCATAATTTAACCATTACGAGCTTACCCCTTCGGGACTTTTCAACTTGCTTTCCGGTCCCGTTATTATCTCGATTATAACTGAATCAAAAGAACTTCGGTCTTATCGCCTCTTATTACTTCAACGGTAATGGTTTGACCGGCCTTTAGCCTGGTAAGCCGGTACATGTAGTCATGGATATTGGTTACAGTCATGCCATTGATTGCCGTAATAATATCTCCCTTCTTCATACCCCCTTTATCGGCAGGCCGGCCAGGTACAACAAAATCCGCTCGTAATCCCTTATCAACATTACCTGCAAAATCGGGCATAATTCCCAGTGTGACACCCTTTCTTCTTCCGCGTTTGGATGAACCCGTTTTTGGACCTGCTTCCTGAAAAGTTAACAGTGCATCCCGGTTTGTTACCTCGGTTACAACATCATATATATAGTCGGTAATCGATTTCAACCCCTCAAAATTTATTTTATTAACATCATCATCAGGCGTATGATAATCAAGATGTGCTCCGGTTGAAAACAAAAAAACAGGAATGTCTTTTCCATAGAAAGTAGCATGATCAGACGGACCGTAACCCTCATCAGAAATGGCAATGCTAAAATCCCTTCCGGATGAAAAAGAATTCAGTATCTCTTTAGCCTCTGCAGAGGTGCCTGCACCTCCAATTTGAAGTGATTGTTCATTATTCAAACGCCCGACCATGTCGATATTAAACATGGCCTTGATTTGACCCGGTTCTATCAAAGGATTATTAACGAAGTACTTCGATCCGAGCAGTCCCATTTCTTCCGCTCCAAAAGCCATAAAAACAATGCTTCTTTTCAGGTTTTTCCTTTCTGAGGCAAATTTTTCAGCTAATTCTATTACTGCAGAAACTCCTGAAGCATTGTCGTCAGCACCATTGTGTATGTTAATGGTATCAGGTGCCCGGCTTGAACTACCGATGCCTCCAAATCCCAAATGGTCGTAATGACCACCAATCAGAATATATTCTTTTTGTAAAACCGGATCAGAAGATTCCAGAATTGCAATAACATTTTGGGTTTGAACTTCTTCCTGAAAGACTTCGGTAGTGGCAGTAATTTCCAGATCTGATTCAAAACTCAGAGGGTTTCTTGTGGAATTAAGCTTTTCTTCAAGTTCTTCAATGGTCTTACCTGAACTTTTTATCATTTGATTGGCTGTTTTCCTTGTGATATGAATTACCGGAAGGCCAACAGAACTTTGCTTCGAGTTCATAGATACCAATTCATCCTGACTGTCATATTCAACACCCGAAACCATAAAAACCCCTCCTGCACCTTGATCCCTGGCAAGCATTACCTTGTCCCTGTCGTTGCTGTATTTTGCAAACAAGCTGTTCAGACTATCCAGTTCAGGATCACCTCTTAATATCAAAACCCATTTATCATTAATGTTTTGATTATCATAATCATTCCATATTAAATCATCCTGAAGGATTTCAAATCCGTAACCGATAAAAACAAGGGTAGAGGTAAGGTTTGTATTCCCTGAAAACGGGAATGGAAAAAAATCTTTATCTAAAACTCCGTTAAAATTTTCAAACTGTAATGAATTATTTTCACCGGGTTTGATACTTGTAACCACATTAAAATATTGCAATCCATCCTCTCCTAAAGGATCCAGACCAAAACCTTTGAAATGATCCAAAATGTATTGGGCAGCTACTTTCCCTTCCGGAGTTCCAGGATACCGGCCTTTTAATGAATCAGATGCCAGGAAGCCAATGTGATCAGACAGTTCTTCGGTTGTAATTTCCGGATTATCAATTTTTATGGATTGGCAGTTATTTAATAGAATAAAGCCAATCGTTATTAAAAATGTTATAAGCCTGTTAAAAAGTTTCATTGTTTATTAATACTGGTTGAAAAATGAATGGGCAAAGATATTATAAATCCATTATTGTTCAATTTTTAATAATTTTTATCATTATTGTCCGGGAAAATATTTTAAAGATTTTTCATGTAAAGAGAACTACGATTCTTTGAAATAATAAAACAGCCTGAAAGGCTGAAATAACAAAGCCTGGGGCAACGCCCCAGGATACATGGTTACATAAACAGAAGCAGGCTGAAAGTCTGCAACAGAACTTTTCATTGTTCCAGAGACTAAAGATGTATATACAATTTTATAAGAGATCGCTCTATTCATTAGAAATTTGTCTGAACATTTAAAGATTGTAATAAATCAAACATAATGTTTCACCCTTTCAGGGTGAGTATGGATTTGGTAAATTTTGTCCTGGGGCGATGCCCCAGGCTGATATGTATTACCCTTTCAGGGTAAATATTGAAATAAGAACCTCAAGTTATGAAATATTTCTATAAATGTCAGATATTTAGTGGTTTTGATTGAGTCTGAAAAATTTAATCGGACACTACTGGATTTTTATGTAGAAGGCATAAAGCATTTCCAAAGGTGGCATAGCCCTAATAAATATATACCTAATTCTCTGCTACGAATATCAGGGGGCTGTCTGAAAAGAAAGAAAACATGCAAAAAACTTGTTTTGTATTGTTTTTTATTTTAAATTTGACCAAATGGTTAAACCAAATGATTAATCATATAATTTAATTTTATGGAAAACCATAAAAATAATACGCAGCTCCAGGGAACTGAAAAACTGATCATGGAAGCGGCTAAAAAGATCTTTGGCAGGAAGGGTTTGGATGGTGCAAGAATGCAGGAAATCGCTGATGAAGCCGGCATAAACAAAGCCCTGGTGCATTATTATTTCAGATCAAAGGATAAGCTTTTTGAGGCTGTTATCAATGAAACCTTTCTTTCGTTTTTTCCAAATGTAATGTCACTGATGTCAAATCCTTCTATTTCCCTGTTTCAGAAAATTGAAAGATTTGTGGATTTATACATTACATTAATTCAGAAAAATCCTCATATACCCGGTTTTATGGCTCAGGAATTAAGCAGGGGAGGGGCCGACAGAGTTCTTGATATGTTTAAGGATTCGGGAATAAAACCTGAAGTTTTCTTTCAACAGATTGAACAGGAGATCAAGACCGGAACAATTATTCCGGTCAACCCGGTTCATTTAATTGTAAATATGATATCCATGTGTATTTTCCCGTTCCTTGCAAGACCGTTAATTTCCGGATTTTTAATAAGGGACAGGATAGATTATGATGAATTCCTCGAGGAACGAAAGAAGGAACTACCTAAATTCATTATTAATTCAATAAAAAAGAAATGAAAAAGTTATTGTTTTTTGTTGGTTTCATAACACAGATCACATTCGGACAGGACGTTACGGTTTTAACACTGGAAGAATGTTACAGGCAAACAATTGCAACCTATCCTTTGAGAAACGATAAAAGACTTATGAAAGATATTTCGGCATTGAAGATTGAGAACCTGAATTTGAATTACCTGCCCAGATTTGATCTTTCAGCACAAGCAACCTATCAATCAGATGTGACCATGATCGAAATTGATCTGCCATTACCGAATATCGAGTTGCCTAAGGCTCCAAAAGACCAGTATAAAGTTTCGATGGATATCAGCCAGGTGATTTATGATGGAGGAGCTACAAAACGACAGAAGGAACTTGAGGAAAAAACACTTGATGCCGGTTTGCAACAAATTGAGGTTGGTTTGTATCAATTGAAAGAAAGTGTGAACAAGGTTTATTTTTCCATTCTGTTTCTGCAGGAGCAGGAAAAAATTTTATCCCTGATCAAGGAAGTACTGGTTGAAAGGAAAAAAATTGCAGAATCGGGTGTTAGGAATGGAGTTATTATGCTGTGTGACCTTCAGGCAATAAAAGCTGAGAAGTTGAAAATTGAGCAGCAGTTGATTGAACTTGAATCAGGAAAGAATGCTGCCATAAATGTTTTATGCGAATTAATGGATACGGAATTACCGTTTACGGTTCAGCTCGAGTATCCGGAGTTTCAAATCGATTATGATTCTGACCGAAACAGACCTGAATTAATGCTGTTCCAAAATCAACTGACTCAAATCGATGCAAGTAGTAATTTATTGAAGACCAAACGTATACCAAAGCTCTTTGCTTTCGGACAGGTTGGATACGGCAGACCTGGCCTGAATTTTTTAAATGATGAATTTGACACCTATTACCTTGTGGGAGCAAAACTTTCATGGAATCTTTTTGACTGGAATCAAAACAAAAGAGAGAGAAAGATACTGGCTATTCAAAAAGACAGGGTAGTTACCCAGCGGGATATTTTTAATGAACGAATTAACATCGAAATAGAGAAAAAACGGTCTGAAGTGGAGAAATATGAAAAGCTTATTGCATCAGATAACGAAATAATAAAATTAAGAAAAGCAATTGTTGAAACTTCCGCATCCAAATTTGATAATGGAGTTATCACTTCGATCGATTACCTGAATGATCTGAACGCCGAAAAACAGGCCAGAATAAACAGGGAATTGCATAATGTTCAATTAATGCAGGCGAAAGCTGATTACTTGGTGATAAAAGGAAAATGAATATATAAGGACATAGCTATGCTATTTAATTGTTTGTAAACCTCAAAACATTGAACTTAGTCACGCTGCAAGCGCGACGATCTCATGAACTAAGTGAGTAAATTCCGATACGTTTAAATAGTTACCCGACAGTATATATAACTCAATAATCAAAAACCTTCGTTATGAAAATTTTGCAAAACGCTATGATAGCCAGTTTCATAGCAGGATTACTAGCCTGTTCCGGAACGAATGACACATCGGATGCTTACGGTA
>JAHLWT010000256.1 GCA_019057775.1 Promethearchaeota archaeon | reverse complement strand
TTATAAGGTTTCTTTTTAGGATGCTTTTTTTTAATTTTTCTTACTACTTCTTTTTTAATTGGTATATCTCTATTTTTCTTTTTATTTTCTTCTGGTAATTGTTTCCCTGAAGTTATCTTTTCATTTTTGGGTTTCTCCAATTCTTTTGAAATTTCTAGTGGTTTTTTAATTATTTTTGCATTTACAGGTGTATCTTCATAGTTTTTATCAGTCTTTTTTACTCTTTTTTTTTGAATTAAATTTTCTTTAGACATTAGTTTATTCCAATTTTGTCTCAATTAATTACTTAGATAATACGACTATTCTTTTAAATATATTTTTAAACGGATAATATGGTGAAAAATTAAAAGATTCCATTGTTTTATAAGAAATCTTCTGCACTTTTGAAATTAGATTGTATTTTCCTTCTTTCTCTTGGTTTAAATTGAACTGATGATTTTTGATATACTTTTGGGTTTAATTCAGAAAGGAATTGAGACACCCGAACAGTCTGAGGGCCTCTATATGACTGCTTAATCACCGGGGAGATAAGATACAATTGGCTGCATCCTTAAACACCTTTATCATTGATATATCGACGATAATTTCTATTTGAAAATCGTTTAAAAAGTCTTTCCTTATCAGCTCACCGTAATCTGTTGCCAAGAATTTATTCGATGTTTTAAAAGTAATAATTTATATATTGATTTAGAAGAGGTTCTTATCAAAGGAAAAAGAAGAAAAGAGGAATGACACTTAATATTTAATTATATTTTACCTTTAATAATAATAAGTTAATGAGGGAAAAGATCCCCATTAGATCTTCTTAATCTGCCAAAAAATATAAATATATATGGAATTAATGAGATTATAACAAGATTAGAAAAAAGGTGTTTTATGACAGATTGTGAAGAATTGAGGAACATAGTCAATAATCCAGATGAGGAAAATTTAAAAATAGAATTTAAAAATTCAATTATATTAAATAAAAATGAAGGTAAGAAGAAACTAGCAAAAGAAATTGTGGCATTTGCGAATAAATACGGTGGAAGATTAATTTTAGGTATTAATGATGATAGAACTTTTGAAGGAAAGAATATCTTTGATGTTGATACAGATAAAGGGAAAATTACCGGGATTATTAGGGATAGAATTAGTCCGATCTTAAACTGTGAAGTCGAATTTTTACCTTGTACTGAAGGGCATGTAATAATAATAAATACACCAAAAAGAAAAGATATACCTCATGCTGTTGTTAAAAAGAGTGATGGAAAAATAATAAATAGAGAATATTATATAAGAACTTCTCATGGCATAAGAGATGTATCAGATAAAGAATTGCAATATTTATTTAAAGAAGAAAGTATCAATTTTTCATATCCTTTTAAAATTATTATTAATTATTTAAGAGATTCTTTAAAAATACCTCCATTAGGTATTGAAAAACCTATATGTGTTCAGAGTTCTTACTTACCTTTAATAGAAAAATTGCCTAAAGAAATTATTGAAAGTATTAAGAAAGAGTTCGATAATAAATTCCGATTTTTTATGGAAATCACACCTTATCTACTCCTTTCATCATTCTCATATTACTTTGTTTATTCTTGGCTAATAAAGATTCAGAGACATAATGGTCAAAGTAGAAGTAGTGCAATTTCTATAGATGTGCCAAAAAAAAGAATCCTAATTAAAGAATTACCAGATCCCTCTAATGATTCATTATTATCTTCACTCTCAATTGATATTAAGAAAATTTTAGAAAAAATGAGTTTCTCGCATTTCTTTGTTCCTCTGAATATGGATTTAAATATTTTAAAAGATGATGAGACTGCTCGTTATAAGATAATGATGAAGCACGATGATTTTAAATTTATAATCTCTTTTAATTATGATATAGGGGGAATAGGTCTTGATTATTTACATCCACGAAAAGCTACTTACTTAAATCAATATTTATATGAAGGAAAAGAAAATATTAATGATTTATTTGAACATATTCAATTAGATTGTGAATTTAAAACTGAATTCAAATTCCCAGAAAGTAATCCCGATTTATTTGATAAATATTATCATTATGCTAAAACAATTAAAGACATTCTGATAAATGAATGGGATTATCAAAAGTTTATAAAAAAATTACCTCATTACTTACTCTATTCAATTGACTCAAAATTAAAAGATATATCTAATCATTTACAAAATAAGAAATAATAGTCATTATGAACTCAAATGATTTCAAACAAATCACTGCAAATGTCTTTTTTAAGACTGAAAATGACACCATGATTTTTTATGATGACTCTTTTAGTAGATTAGGTCAAGTTACTAGAATATTAGATGAAGATAACAGAGTTCTTAAATATTTAGATTTTAAAAAGGAATCTGAAGCATTTTCCACCGATTCTTTACATGATATTTTAATTCAATTTATTGAATCATCAAACTTAATACAAGTGAAGGAGTTGGTTATTGAAAACTTTCCCCTTGATATCAATACATTCGATCAAATTTCAGATGCTTTTTTAAAATTTTATCCCAAGGCCATTACAATTTCTTATGATAAAAACACATCAATAGATATTATCCACAATATTCGGGTTTACTTTAAAAATCCGCGCATTACTCATTATGTACAGCAAGCTTATTTGCGAAACTTTTCTTCAAATGAAAAAGTTTGGAAAAAGAACAGAAAAAAAGATAAGGCACGGATTTTTTGTTTTGATAAAAAGATATGTTCAGTAATTACTGTTGGAAATACTAAAATAGAAAGAGAACAGGGTGTAAAAATAACTAGAATAGCATATCGTGAATATTATTATTCCTTATATTTAGAAGAATTCATGCGTCACACACTTGAAAGAATTATCCCCCCTCTCCTTGAAAATATTATTTTATCTAGATCACTTAAAAACGTTTCCAATGAATTAAAGTACGTGTTAAGCCAATACATAATTTTATCATGGCTAAGAACGGTAGAAGCAAGAGAATATATGAGAGAGTCCTTAGAAAAAAGTATTTTAGAAGTTGCTATAATAGAATTAGGGAGTCATGCAGTTGAAGGTTTAAGAGTGAAAATAGACGAAACTAAATTACGTATGTCTCATGAAAATCAAATTATGAAATTTCTTTTCCCTGAAGAAGATCCTAATCTCTCTGATCGTTTGAAAAAATTTCAGTGGGGTTTAATAAAAGCACGTCGACCTGATTTCTTTTTAACATCAGATACACCCGTCGTGTTTCATAATTCTTATATAGAAAAACAAATTAAACTCAAAGGAAGGAAATTTTTCGAACAACAAGAAAAAGAAGAACGAGATTTTATTGAATCAAAAAATCCCAGTGCCTATTTCAAACTTACATCACCAAATAAATACAAAAGACCAGGAGTAGAAGGAATTGAAATATATTTACCAATATCTCCGAATTTATGTCTATATATGGTTGATAAAAAACTAGGGTTTAAATCCTTAGATGTCAAAAAAATTAATAAATTAATAATTATACAATCTGAAAGATTTATTTTTTCCCGATATAATAAATTTGATTTCGTTAAAAAAATAATTAATAAATATCCTGAATGTATAGATAAAACTGGGAAGCGAACTATTATAGAAAGTACAATTTTAGATGAGATAGGCAATAAAAATAAAAGGTTTGCGAGATTTGAAGCCGTCAAACCACCTTATAAGTAGATATTATCCTTATCCATTCATTTATTTTTTTTCTTTTTCTCTTTAATACGATATTGTAAATTATCTTATTAGTGCGGGCTCTACATCATCTGGTCTATTAGTAGTACTAATAATAGTTTAAGAAATTAATAAAATGTGATTTATTAAGACAATTTTAAATTTCCATATATTCTATTAACTATATAAGAATTAATTCTGATAAAAATTTATAGTTCAATATGGAATATAATAAAGAATTCAATAAAATCAAGATTAATATCACTTCAGATGAAGGAATATTTGATGTTATTAAGGGAAAAATCAAAATAAATGATATTGATTTACCCAAATTGATTTTTAATAATTATTGTTCAGAAGAAAATCAAAATATAATAAAAACCATTGTTATCTCAAATAGATTAGAATTAGTTATTGATACAGTTTTTTTAGCCGTTAGAGATATAGAAGAAAATCTTAACGATAAAGCGTCTGCTAATCATATTACAGGTCATTTTTTTAATCGGTTTAAGCGAATTTGGAATCCAAACTTCAATAAATACAAATTTCTTATAGAGATTGACCTATGGAACAATTTAATATCTAAGGTTCTTAGCTGGGAAAAAAATAATAACTTTAAAATTTACAAGGGAACACCTTATTATTTTAATGCGGGAAATTATCTTTTAGCTGGAAACTATGATTTGGCATTTAATTATACATATATGGCAATGGAAGAAGATAAGTATCATGGTACGAGACAAGATCCAAATTTTGATTTTAAAAACCTCCCAGCGTTTCTATTTGCATCCTTAAATGTTGATAGACCTGATAATTATTTATATCCAATTGTAAAACACTTAGCACAAGAAATTGAAAGCTATATCGTGAAATATAATAGAGAATTTAGTGAATCATTTACCTTTGATATTTTTAAGAATAAGTTTTCTACTCAAATCAAAGTATATAAAGAGCCAATACTATACTTTGTTTATTTACTTAATATTTTAACTGGAAAGCGTCAAATGCTTCAAAGGTATAGAGATTTATATAATAATGATTTTGCTAGTATGAGAAATTTGGACTTAATTTTTTCATTTTGTTTATTTTTGGACAAATTATTAGCGATAAAGACAGGTGCAACATCTATTCTTGGTAATACTAAACAATTAATCAAGGATTTGTATAGAGAATTAACAAAAACTGAATTTGAGAATTTACGTAGTAGTTTAAATGTAAATCTATACAATCCAATGAGTTCTATAGATAAAGTTAATTTTATTTTGAATTATAATAATCTATTATATCCTAGTGATCAGAGCTATACCATAAAAATAAATAAACAATTATTAAATTCAATGTTAATCTATTTCTTGCGAAATGAGGGGGCTCACAATATCATACTTGAGAATTTAGATACAATAACTTTTGAAAAGATACTGGATTCTTTATTTTTTCAGCTTTTTATTATAATAGATAAGTGTTGTGAAATGGTTTGAACGAAATTGCTAATGAAAAGTCAAAGATGGCTATTCAAAATAGTTTGAATAGGAAAAAAATAGTGAGTTAAGCTTTGGTTTTTTCGGGTTTGCTATAATTCTTTAAGCCGTTGTTTCGATGGTGATTGAACTGCTTAGTTTTTCGCTCTCGCAAGATTTCTTTCACTAAAGAAGCGGCACCGCCTTTTAAAAACAAATTAACGTATTTTAGCTCGTTTACGCTAACGCTTAGAGATTGGAGAAATTCAGGGTGCCGGTAATTCTGCCACTCGACGTTTCGCAATTTTTTCACGGTAACTACCTCTTTTTTAAGTGTTTTTGAACCATAGAATCCCAATTGTCGGGACTGAGACAACCAGCCGTTAAATAATAGTCTATCGAGCGAACTTTGTTATTTGGTTCTACCCCGACAACAAAGTTTCCATTACCTTTTACTTTTTGTACAACTTCAGGGGAATAAATTTCTTATCACCACATTTACCTGTTAATTAGTTGGTATTTTTCTATTCTTTTTTTGTTAAAAGTATTTTTATCGCAAATATCGGCGAGCTTATTTAAAAAAAAAAAGTAGATGATTTAGGTAAATACATAACTCAGTAATATTTTAATAATGTTGAGCGATAATCATATACTATGGACCTTAATGATATAATAAATGATTTGAGTAAAAAAAGACCTATTTTCCATTCAGAAAAAGACTTCCAATTTGCACTTTCATGGAAAATTCACGAAATGTATGAAGGTTTAAAAATAAGGCTCGAAAGACCTGTCTATATAAATAGTAATAAGAAAATCCATCTTGATATTTTCATTATTGATAATAAGTCGTTAATTCTAATTGAACTTAA